>JAAZIT010000143.1 GCA_012800685.1 Clostridiales bacterium | reverse complement strand
ATTACAAACTCCGTTTTCCATTAGTGGTGCAGCCATAAGACTTTTAATTCCTTGAGCTTTAAGTATTTTGTAATCTTGACAGTTAGGATCAAGGTTTTTATATAAATCAGAAATAAAAAATGTGCCTTTTTCTTCAAACTCAATAAACCACGAATCAGCCACGGCGGTATCAAGGCTTTGGAGATTTTGAATTTCAGCTGGAACTCCCTCTTGGCACCATTCGTAGGTGTTATTTAAAAGAAGCCCGTCTTCGGATTTTTCAAAGATAAATCCGCGTGTGCCGTCATGATATTTACACACAATCTCAAGCATATCTGTAATTGACTTTCTTAAATCATCTGATTCAGAAAGCTTTTTTATACAATCAAATATAGTTTGATTTAATTTAACACGCTCATCAAGCCGGTTCATTAAATTGGTATCTTTGTCAATATCAACAGCAATTTGTATAACAAGATCACGGTTATCAATATTAATAAGCATAGTTGAAATAAAGAAATGCATATTAATTTTGTCAATAAATCTCTTACATTTGTTTTTAATCTTGGTTTTTAGAGCTTCATTGGCACAAAATGAGCATGGCTGGCTTAATCCATAGAAAAATTCATAGCATTTTGTGTTTAAAAATTCCGAATCGTCCTTTATACCAAAAAGCTCTCTACCACTTTGGTTAAGATATAGTATATGGTGAGTGTTAAAGTCGCAAATAGAAATAACATTGCTCGTTGCATTTATTATAGCTTTTTCATAAAAACGCAAATTTCGGTCATATGTTTTTTCTCGAAAAGACTTTTCAAATTTTTGAAAAATACTTTTATTTTTAAGCCCGCCAGAAGTATTCGTGCTCATATCTTCGTCAATAAGTAGATTAGCAATATCCAAAAGTTCTTTTTTGGACTGAAAAACAATTTCGGCATCAACAGAGTATTTTTCGGCGATTTCATCAATACTATTATTATTAAGTATTCCATCAAGACCAATTTTAATATTGTCTCTAGAAGAAAATATGTATTTATTAGTGGACACTTGCTCACCTCCCGTATAATTCAGATAAATATTATTAAATTTAGATAATTTATGACTAAATATAAATCTAGTAATATTATCTTCAAACTTTTACAGTAAATATTTACCACTTAATACATTATACCAAACAAAAAGATATAAATCTACATTTTCTAATAATAGTTTTCACTTAGTTAACATCTTATACACATAATCCTGTATACTTATATAAAAAATACAACCTTTGATTATTTATCAAAGGTTGTAAATTAATTACGTTTTTATTAATGAAATAAAATTAATCATCGAGTTCGGAAATGATTTTTACAAAGCTTTTAACATCATTAAAATCCTTGTAAACTGATGCAAATCGCACATATGCAACATGGTCTAGCTTCTTAAGTCCGTTTAAGACCTTGTCACCAATTTCACTTGTGCTGGTTTCAGTTTGCATAGCATTGGCGTAAGTGTTTTCAATAGTATCAATAAGTGCCAACATATCCTCAACGCTTACGGGACGTTTTTTAATAGCAGTTTGAAGCCCTTTTAAAAGCTTTTCTCTGTCAAAGGGTTCAAAGCTTCCGTCCTTTTTATAAACCATTAGGAGTGGTTTTTCAACTACTTCATAAGTGGTAAATCTTTTTCCACAATTGCTGCATTCTCTGCGTCGTCTTTTTCGCTCATCACTAGGTCGCGAGTCGATAACTTTAGTATCCTCGAAGTTGCAGAAAGGACATTTCATAGTGGTTTCTCCTTTAATATAAATATTAATAATTTTGTTTATTATATCACATATAGTGGTTGATTACAAGAGGAAACACTAAATAAAGTATAATTTTCAAATTTCGTTAATTTTTATAAACAATTTAATCCTATAAATAAATTAGTTTATTATTAATATCTTCACTAGATTAGTGTAATATAGTATTAAAGCCAAAAATCGCCTTGCAAAAGCTTGGTTAATGTGATATAATATTTTGTGTGTAATTTTTTAAAAGGAGTGAGCTTATGATAAAGATTAAAAACCATATTGGCGAAGTAACTATCTCATCACAGTACCTTAAGAACTTGATAGGCAAGAATGCTATGGATTGCTTTGGTGTAGTTGGAATGAATTCCTTTGGTCCCAAACAGGGTCTTAGATCTTTGCTAAAAAGTTCATCTATGGATAATGGAGTAATTATTCGCCAAAAAAATAACAAGCTATTAATAGACTTGCATATTTCCGTAACTTATGGCGTAAATATGAATGCGATATCTGAAAGTATCGTGAATAAGGTAAGGTATGCGGTTGAGTCTGAGGCGGGAATTAAAGTTTTAAAGGTTAATGTTTTTATTGATAATATGCAGTAATAGGGCTTCATATATTAAGGGGGAAAATCTGTGATAAAGGGAAAACAACTGCGTGATGCGTTTATAAGTGGTGCACATGCAATTTCCAATAACAAAAAAGAAGTTGACGAGCTTAACGTGTTTCCGGTGCCAGATGGTGATACAGGAACAAATATGTCAATGACTATGAATAATTCGCTGATGGAGCTTGAAAGAATGCCTGATAATGTGGGTATTTCACAAGTGGCTGATGCTATGGCTTCGGCACTTTTAAGAGGTGCTAGAGGAAACTCTGGAGTTATTCTGTCTCTAATATTTAGAGGATTTTCAAAAGGTATGGCAGGGAAAAAGTCAGCTAAGTGTGATGATATTGTTAAAGCTCTGGAATATGGTGTTGAGGGTGCATATAAGGCTGTTATGAAACCTACTGAGGGTACTATTCTAACGGTTGCAAGACTTGCCTCAGAGGAGGCAAAGAGAACCGCACTTTCCACAAATGACGAAATAATTTTGTGGTCTGCTGTATGCGAGGCTGCAAAAGTTGCTGTTGAGAATACTCCTAACCAGCTTGAGGCACTAAAAAGGGCTGGAGTAGTCGACGCTGGCGGACAGGGACTCCTTTT
>JAAZIT010000142.1 GCA_012800685.1 Clostridiales bacterium | reverse complement strand
TAATTTAGTTTTGTGTTTGCATAATTTAGTTTTGTGTTTGCATAATTTAGTTTTGTGTTTGCATAATTTAGTTTTGTGTTTGCATAATTTAGTTTTGTGTTTGCATAATTTAGTTTTGTGTTTGCATGATTTAGTTTTGTGTTTGCATGATTTAGTTTTGTGTTTGTATACTTTATTATGTGCTTGTATGTGTTTTATAAATCTTTTGTACTATAATTGCAATAAAATAGGCTAGGTATAAAACCTAGCCTATTAAGCCTGCTAGCTTACTTAGCCCTAGCCACTAGCCCTAGCCACTAGCTTACTAGCCTATCTAAATAATTATTCAATAATTAGTCTTTTCGTAGTTTTTCCTTCATGGGTTTTTTTGGGCAAAACAAGAGTTAAAATACCATTAGCGTATGTAGCTTTAATGCTGTCCGCATCTATTTCGCTTATGTTAAAGCACCTTTGGTAAGTGCCAGTTGAACGCTCACGTCGAATGAAGTTTCCGTTTTTATCTTCTTCTTTCTTCTCTTGGCTGTGTTCAGCTTTTAATAGCAAAAATTCCTCATCAATTTCCAGTGAAATATCTTCTTTGTCAAAGCCAGGCATTTCGGCTTCAAGAATATATTTATCTCCCTCGTCCTTAATGTCCGTTTTAAAAGAACCAATGGTTAATTCTGAGCCAAAAAAGTCATGCTCAAAATCGTGGAATGCGTTAAATAATTCGTAACTCTTTTTTTCAAATGGCGATAGTCCAAACATATAAATCTCTCCTTTGATACCTTGTCGGCAACAGCCCCTTATCTTTTTATAAGCCATTGTCATTTATTTGTTCTTTAATGTATCACCTATCTTGATTTTATTCAGATAAGTGATTTAATAATTTCTTCATTGGAATCACTTTCTTTCAATTTTATTAGTATAACTATTTATAACCTATATATCTATAATAACTCTAATTTATTAACTATGCATAAACTAGTTGTTTATATTTTGTGATTTAGGTTATTTTATAGTAAAAACTCATTATATTTTAACATTTCTCTTAAAATACCTAAGCTATTGCAATTAATAGAGAAAAATGCTAGAATATAAAGGCTAATATAATAATTTAGAGGGGGCATGAAATGATACTTGAAAGACTTCGGATTAACGAGGCAATTAGATATTTGGGATATGGAAATCATACTCCAGACAACAATATTTTAAAGCTTCTTAAGGATTCCGAAAAAGAGCTTCTAAAGGTTATAAAGCCTAAATATGTATATAAAATATTTGATATTTTAGAAATAGATATGAATAATAATATTGTCACACTCTTAGGTTGCTCCATGAAGCTTGTTGGAAAGGACATAGTTAATCATCTAACAGGCTGTCAAAGGGTTGTAGTTATGGCTTGTACAGCTTCTAACGAGGTGGATAAGCTACTTCGTATTACTCAGGTTAAGGACATGACAAAGGCTGTTGTAATGGACAGCTTGGCATCAGCAAGTGTCGAGCAGATTTGTGATAATGCTCAAGAAGAAATTTTAAGTGAAATAGAGGATTATTACAGTACTTGGCGTTTTTCCTGTGGGTATGGAGATTTTCCTATTGAGAGCCAAAATATGTTTATTGATGTTTTAGATGCACCGAAAAGAATTGGGCTTAATGCAACCACAAGTCATCTTTTAGTTCCAACAAAGTCAGTTACGGCTGTTTTTGGACTTTCAAAAAATAAACTTGAGAAAAAAAGACTAGGTTGTGAAAGCTGTAATATGAAAGAAAAATGTAATTTTAGAAAAAAAGGTGAACGTTGTGAATTTTAGAGAACTTTTAGAGAATAATGAGTTTGTATTTTTAGATGGTGGAATGGGAACTATGCTTCAAGAACGTGGTCTTGAAATTGGTGGTATTCCTGAAGAACTTAATATTAAAAATTCAAAAATGATTGAGGAAATTCATAGGGAGTATGTTGAAGCTGGGGCAAATATTTTGTATACCAACACTTTTGGTGCAAATAGATTTAAGCTTGAAAATATCGACTATTCTGTTGATGAGATTATTAAATCGGCAATATCTAACGCCAAAAAAGCGACCTATGGAACAAAAACCTTAGTGGCTCAAGACATTGGACCTATTGGACAGCTTTTAGAACCAACTGGAACTCTTTCATTTAATGAAGCCTATGATGTTTTTAAAGAACAGGTTATTGCCGGCGAGGACAGTGATTTAATAATACTTGAAACCATGACTGATTTATACGAGCTTAAGGCAGGGCTTTTAGCAGTAAAAGAAAATAGCAACAAGCCAGTTATTTGTACAATGACATTTGAGGAAAATTTAAGAACCTTTACAGGTTGTGAAATTTCATCTATGGCTTTAACTCTTGAGGGACTTGGGGCAGATGCAATTGGGCTTAACTGTTCGTTAGGTCCAAAGGAGCTTGAACCTGTTGTTGCCGAGCTATCAAGGTGGACAAGACTTCCTATTGTAATAAAGCCAAATGCAGGGCTTCCTGATCCCGAAACCAATATGTATAATGTAACTCCCAGTGAGTTTTCTCAATATATGAAGAACCTTGTTAAGTACGGTGTTAAGATATTTGGTGGTTGTTGTGGAACAACTCCTGATTTTATACGTGAAACAATTAAAGCTCTTAGTGATGTTAAGCATGTTAAGCTAAGCCCTGAAATTCCTGCGGCAGTATGCTCACCAAATAAAACTGTAATTATAAATCAGCCTAGAATAATTGGCGAAAGAATTAATCCAACAGGAAAAAAAGTTTTCAAAGAGGCACTTCTTAAAAACGATATAGACTATATTTTAGGGCAGGCAATTGAACAAACCGGAGCAGGAGCAGAAATTCTTGACGTAAACGTTGGACTTCCTGGAATTGATGAAGAAAAAATGATGATTTCGGCTGTTAAAGCAATTCAAGGGATAACTGACGCACCACTTCAAATAGATTCAACTATTCCAGAGGTGCTTGAAAGTGCACTTAGAATATATAATGGAAAGCCAATTGTAAACTCAGTTAACGGTGAGGAAAAATCATTAAAGGCTGTTTTACCACTTGTCAAAAAGTACGGCGCATCAGTTGTCGGTTTAACTCTTGATGAAAATGGTATACCTAAAAAAGCAGAGGACAGATTTGCTATTGCTAAGCGTATACTTGATAGAGCGTTGGAGCTTGGAATTCCAAAAGAAAATGTGTTTATAGATTGCTTAACTTTAACGGCTTCTGCTGAACAAGATGGGGTAATGGAAACCTTAAATGCCCTTAATCGAGTTAAAAATGAGTTAGGTCTTAAGACGGTTTTAGGTGTCTCAAACATAAGCTTTGGGCTTCCTAATCGCGAGCTTATAAACAGCAATTTTTTAACTATGGCAATGACTATGGGACTTGACTTGCCAATTATTAACCCTAATATTTCGGCTATGGCTGGTGCAGTTAGGTCTTATAGATTGCTAACTGGCTCAGACAAGAATTCTCTTGAGTTTATTGCTGAGTACGGAGGAGATACTCCTAAGACTATTGCTAAAATTACTTCAAAGGCTGATATTACTCTTGATTATGCTATTGAAAATGGGCTTAAAAATGATGGAGCTAGAATTACAGAAAAGCTTCTTGAAGAAACCGATTCGATGATTATTGTAAATGAAATGCTTATACCTGCACTTGATAAGGCAGGAGATGAATTTGAAAAGGGAAAAATCTTTTTGCCACAACTTATTCAAGCGGCATCAGTGGCCCAAGCCTGTTTTGAAGTCATTAAGGCTAATCTTGCAAAAAATAGTGCGGAACAAATTTCAAAGGGTAAAATTATTCTTGCAACAGTTAAGGGAGACATTCATGACATAGGAAAAAACATTGTAAAGGTTCTTTTAGAAAATTACGGATATGATGTTATTGACTTAGGGCGAGATGTAGATTATCAAGTTGTCGTTAATTCTGCAATTGAAAATGACGTTCATTTAATAGGTCTTTCGGCACTTATGACAACAACACTTATTAGTATGGAAAACACAATAAAGCTAATACATGAAAACAATATTGACTGCAAAATTATGGTGGGTGGTGCAGTGCTTACTCCTGAGTACGCTATGAAGATTGGTGCGGATTTTTATGCTAAGGACGCTAAGGAATCATGTGACATAGCAAAAAAAGTTTTAGGATAACTGAATAAAATGGAAAAATACTCCAATGATTAAGTTGAACGTTCGAAAAATTCAATTAATTTAGGAGTATTTTTAATGAGAAAAATTATATCATCACTTACAGCGTCACTGGTACTTACATCAGCTATAGCAGGCTTTGGTTTCAGAAATCAAAAATCTGAGGATTTTGGAAGCTTTTCTTTCTTTCCCTCATTTACATCATCACCAGCCATAGAGTTTGAAAAGGGCGAGGATGATAATGACAGAATTCAAGTAGTTGAGCAGGAAAAAAAGGTTGTTATTAAATTTAAATTTCTCGAATGGATTGAGTCAATTTTCTAATTATTTTGTTGATATACACATTGCTAATATACACAATTCGTGATATAATTATTAAGATAATATATTATGAATTGTGAAAGCAGGTGTAGGTTTGTTAAAGATAATTACAGGTGGCGCAATGTCAAATAAGGATGCCATTTTAAGAGAGGGCATTTTAGCCTCAAGAAAAAACAATTCTAAGGTTCTTGTTATTGTTCCGGACCAATTCTCATTTGAATATGATAAAATGCTATATAATATTTTCGGTGCAAAGCTCTTTAACAGCCTTTCGGTATATGGAATTAAGAGACTTTCTGAAGATGTCCAAAACACATATGGGTCTCGTTTAGGAACTATTGCTGATGATAATACAAAGTTAATTTCTATGTATGAATCAATAAAAATGCTTAAATCATCTGGCAACGTAAAGTACTTTCAAAGAAATTTGGACAAGCTGGATTTCTCTAATGATATGCTAAGGGTTGTTGCTGAGTTAAGACAAAATGACATTCTACCCACTGATTTAGAAAATGTTTCTCAAAAGCTTGATGGGGTTCTTTCAGAAAAGCTTTTTGACATATCCTTAATATTAAACTTTTATAATGAAATTCTTGATAAAAAAGGGTACAAGGACAGGCTTTCTTATATGATTAATTCATCTGTTGCAGCAAAAGAAAGTCGCTGTTTTAAAGGCTTTGACATTTTTATTGACAGGTTTGAGAGCTTTACATATGACGAGCTTAAGTTTATTGAAGCCATGCTTTCAACTTCTAATAATATGACTGTTGCCTTAACTCTTTCTAATGAAAATAATTCAAAATCTAACACAACTCCGTTTTTGCCAACAATACAAACAAAGTCGGATTTTGAGAGTATGGCGAGAGGTATTGGGCAGAAAATTCAATATGAAAGAGCTAGCGAATATTACTACAATAAAAAAGCTTTAACTCATGTAAATGCTAATATCTTTTGTCTTAAAAACAACAAATGTGATGAAAATGATGGGGTTAAGGTTGTTTATGCAAAAGACTTTTATGAAGAGGTTGAGTATACTGCGGCTGAAATAAAACGTCTTATTAGAGAAGAAAATTTAAATTATAATGATATAGCTGTAATTTCGAGGCAGCTTAGCGATTATGCTCCCATTATTGAGGGGGCTTTTGAGCGTTATGAAATCCCCACCTTTATAGATAAATCTGATAACATTTCTAAGTCCGTTTTGGCAATTTATATTTCTTCTATACTTGATTGCGTAAGAGGAAAAACCTTTAAAACGGAAAAGCTTTTAAGAATGATAAAATCCCCTCTATCTCCCTTTAAGGATTTTGAGGTATCAACTATTGAGGAGTACTGTTATAGCTGGAATGTTGATGGGGACATGTGGAAAACTCCTTTCACTGCTACAGATGTTAAAAGAGATAATCTTGAGACAGTTAACAACGTTAGGGAGAGAATTGTTAGTGCAATAAGTGAGTTTAGAAATAGAACTCAAAATAGCACCTCTGAAAATATGGTTAACGAGTTTATTAATCTAATTAATAAACTTGAAATAACTAGCTGTGCTAATGCACTTGTAAAAATATCTGAAGATTTAGGGGATTCCAGCGAAAAATACATTACTGAAAATTCTGTTGAGATGGAGCTTATTAGGGAATTTAAACAGATTTGGTCAATGTTTGTTGGGGGACTACGTTCTATTTATGATAATCTTGGGGAAAGAGAAATGTCTGTTAAAGAATTTACTGATATTTTCGAACTTATTATGTCCGGAATGACTGTATCAAATCCACCACAAAGAATAAATACTGTAACAGTTGCAAGTGCTGAACATTCACGGCTTTCAGCGGTTAAGGCGGTATTTGTTTTGGGGGCAAATGTTGATAGAATGCCAGCGGCAGTTTCTAAAACAGGAATTTTTACTGAAAAAGAAAAACAGCTTTTAAAAGAGAACGAACTAACTTGGACAGCCGATTTAATAAACCAAATACATAATGAAAGACTTATTACATATTTAGCTTTAACTCAAGGCTCTCATTACCTTTATGTGTGTTGTCCGAGAGCTGACATAGAGGGGAAAGCGTTAATACCCTCGACGGTTGTTAAAGAGCTTATTAGAATGTTTGGTGAGGACATTATTGAGGACGCTGAACATAAGGATTTAAGCTTTTATTGTCAAACTCCACGTTCGGCTTTTAACAAGTTTTCGGAGTGTATGAATGATAATACAACTGAAGCTATCACCTTAAAGCGTGCTCTTGAAGAGGATAAGGGGTATAAGGAAAAAGTTGAAAGTCTGATTAAAAACTCTAAACAGATTGATTTTTCTATTTCACAAAATACTTCTGCTAAGCTGTTTTTTAATGAATATGGTGATAAAATGGAGATTTCTATTTCACCATCATCTTTAGAAAATTATACTAAATGTCCATTTATGTATTTCTGTAAATATGGGCTCGGACTTCATAAGCCAGTTAAAAATGAAATGAACGGAATTAATCGTGGAGTTATGATTCACAGCGTTCTTGAAAAAATTATTTCTAAAGAACAGGACGGAAAACGAGTTTATAATCCGGAATTTGAAACAATGGATATTGAAGAGATAAAGGTAAAAACTGAAGAAATTTTCCAACATCATTTAGAGACTGAAATGGGTGGGGGTTTTGGAAAAACTGATAGATTTTATGCAATGCTAAATAGATTAAAGGAAAATGCCTTTATCGTTGTGTCAAACATTCAGCAGGAGCTAATAAATTCTAAGTTTAAGCCACAAGCCTTTGAGCTTAAAATGATAAATGATGAGGGGAAAGGAATATTTAAATTAGAAACCGGCGACATAATTATTAACATAAAAGGTACTGTTGATAGAGTGGATATTTTCACCGACGAAAAGGGCGACAAATACATAAAGATTGTTGATTATAAAACTGGTTCAAGACTTTCACTCCTAAGCAATATGTATAATGGCTTAAGTCTTCAACTTTTAATGTATTTAATTGCACTTATTGAGGGTGAGCATGAAATAGATGGAGATGAAAATGAAAAGGAAAAACTAATTCCTGCTGGAATTGTTTATACTCCTGCAAGATATATTAATAGCCAAAGTGAGGATATTGAGTATATAAATAATGAAGAAAAATATATTGAGGCTAGTATAGAAGTTGGTAAAAAAACCATACTTAAAACCCTTGCTAGATACGGGCTAATAATTAATGATAGTGAAGTTATGTCTAGCATGAACGAGGATATTAAAAGTTCGAAATTTATACCTGATAAAGACGATAGGGTAAATAGTAATATGTTAAAGGCATTAAGTGTTTATGCTAAATTAAAGCTAGAAAATACAGCAGAAAATTTATTAGCAGGGAAAATTAATGCAGACCCTCTTAGTGAAATAGAATCGGGATTTAAAAAGCCTTGTCGGTATTGCGATTTTGATAGTATTTGTGGTGTTAAGACAAAGAGACCAAAGAGAATTATAGATAAAAAAGAGGATAAAGAATCACTTATTAGTATTCTTGGAAAAATTTCTAAATCGGACAAAGATATAGAGGAAAAGGGGGGCATTAATGATGATAAATAATGTTATTGAAAAAACTCCCCAAAAGCCATGGACTAGGGATCAGGAGCTTGCGATTAATACAACGGACAAGGGTGTTGTTGTTTCGGCGGCGGCAGGAAGTGGAAAAACTGCTGTATTAATCGAAAGAACAATAAAAATGCTAATAAACCCTGAATATAATATTTCAGCTGATACTCTTCTTGCGGTTACTTTTACAAATGACGCTGCTAACCAAATGAAATCTAAGCTTTCTCAAGCCATGATTAGGTGTCTTGAAGAAGACCCACAAAATGAATGGATTGCAAAACAGCAGGAGCTTTTGTCACTTGCGAATATATGTACCATTGACGCATTTTGTCTAAATCTTGTAAAAAACAACATTAACCAATTTGAGCTAGCCGGTAATTTCTCAATGATAGGTGACGAGGAAAATAAAATTCTCATTGAAAACTCTTTTGAGGAAGCGTCGGAATATTTCTTTAAAAACGAGCCACAAACAATGAAAATTCTTATGGATAACTTTGCTAATGAGAATGATGGAAATGTATTGACTTTAGCCAAAGAGCTTATGAAATTTATCGGTTCAATTCCTTTTAAAAACCAGTGGAAAAATATGGTGATTAGTAAGCTTGAAAATGTTGATGTTGAAGAATATATGTCCAGTGCCGTAGAAAGCTTTAAGCCTTTGCTTGGTAATCTAAAAATTATATCTGAAGAGACTTTAGAAAATGTTCTTAAAGTTAAAGAACCAGTTATTAAAAATCTTGAAAATGATATATTTGGAATAAAAAACATATTAGACGAATCCAGCTCACTTTCATATGACGAGAGACTTACTGGTGCTAGTAAGATTTTAACGAAAAGTGCCATTTCAAAGGTTTTGGTTGGGGATATTGAGAAAAATTTTAAGGAATCTTTAAAGGAATATAAGAAAAGAGCAACAGTTTTAAAGAATGAATTTAAAAAATTGGGATTTTATTATGAGGCTCAAATTACTAACGACGCTAATCGAACAAAAATTGTATTTGAAGCTTTGTGGAAGTTCACAGAAAAAGCCGAGAGTTTAATTAATGAATACAAGCTAGAAAAAAACAAAATGTATTTTAATGATATCACAAGAATGACTATTGAGCTTTTGGCTGTTGAGACGGATAAAGGCTTTGAGAGAACGCCTCTTGCACAAAAAATGGTTGACGATAAGTTGTACAAAATTATTTTAATTGACGAATTTCAAGATGTAAATAATCTTCAAGAGGTTATTTTTAACTGTATTTCAGATACTGATGATTTAAACCAGCTTGGAAAAAATGTGTTTGTTGTTGGAGATATGAAGCAGTCAATTTATAAATTCAGACAGTCAAACCCACGAATATTCGACAAGGCACGTGAGTACGCCTCTAATGAAGAAAGCGTTAATAATGCCCTAATCGTTTTAAAGAAAAACTTTAGAAGTAGGAGCAATATTATTGATTTTACGAACTTTGTTTTTGAGAATATAATGTCAAAGGAATTTGGCGAGGTTGACTATTGTGGAAATGGTGGAAGTGAAAAGCTTGAGTTGGGCGCTAAATATGACGAAAACAACCCTAAGACTGAGATACTATTAATAAAAACTAATTTGTCTGACACTGATAAGAAAACAAAGCTTCTTGACAACAAGCTAGACCACGAATGTAAGGCTTGTGCGTTAAAGATTAAAAAAATGATAAGCGACAAGGTTCAAGTTTATATTAGCGAAAATGAAACAAGAGATTGTCGTCCGGGTGACTTTTGTATACTATCTCGAACAGGAAAAAAGTTTAAGGATTATATCCAAGCCCTTGAAAGTGTTGGGATAAAGGGAGTAACTGATTCAGTTCAAGGCTTTTTAGGTGCTAGAGAAATTAGTCTTGCGTTAAGTCTTATGAAAATAATTGATAATCCAATGCAGGACATCCCTTTTGCCGCTGTATGCTTGTCTCCTGTTTTTGCATTTACTCCTGACGAGCTTTCAAAAATTAGGCTTTCGAAAAAGGGAAGCAAGCTTTATCAATTGTTTTTGGCAATATGCCGAGACGATAATGCTGAAAATTTTGGGTTTGCCCCAATTAATATTAATGATGATGTTATTGAAGAAAAATGCAAAAATGCTATATCAATATTAAAAAGACTGCGTTTTTTTGCTGCTGGAATGTCACTTGAAAGGCTTATACGAAAGCTTTTTGATGTAACTGATTTTATGTCAATTGCGTCATCATTTGAAAATAGCCAACAAAAGCGAGCCAACCTAAGAATGCTGATTAAGTATGCGTCTGATTTTGAAAAAGCAACTGGTGGAGGGTTAAGCAATTTTTTAAGATATATGGATAATGTTGCAAAAACAGACAACGATTTTAACGAAGCTTTAACTGTTACAGCCGGTGAGGACGCTGTTGCAATTAAAACAATACATAAATCTAAAGGGCTTGAGTATCCATTTGTAATAGTGGGAAACCTTTCCGGTGCAAGCAGTAAAAAGGACTTAACTCGTCAGTTTATTGTTAATGAGATTTCAGGAGTAGGAATAAAGCTTAGAAATAAGGAAGCCAACTCAAATTTAAAAACATATTTTTATGATGTGGTGTATAATGCCAACGTATCGG
>JAAZIT010000141.1 GCA_012800685.1 Clostridiales bacterium | reverse complement strand
AAGGCTGAAAGACCAATTTCATAATCAGATATCATAATTTTATCCTTTCGTTTTTATTTTTATTTTTCCAAGCATAAAGATTTAAATACATGGAATATTTTTGATAGATTGATAGTAAAATAAATAAGCCATGTACTTCGACTTCTCAGCTGTACATGGCAAAAATTTACATTTTAAAAATGGGCAAAAATAAAGCAGCCCCTATTGGAGCCACCCCATTGTGACAAGTTATAGTATATCCCATTAGCATTAACAAAATTGGATAATGCTTTGTCTTTTCTGTAAACAATGCAAAAGCTGTAAATGTTTAAGTTAAGAGATATATGCTTCGTGACAATTCATAAATATTTTTTAATTTATAGGATAAAATTAATTTTAATAAAAGAATTTCGTTAAAATGCTAAATTGAGGTGTGAATGGTGTTGACGAACAAAGCTAATTGATATATAATAATATATGTATAATTAAAGTGTTAGAAGGGATATATATGAAAAATTTATTTAAAAAATTGCTTTCCTTAAGCTTAAGTGTACTCACTCTGTGCTTGTTTTTTAGTATAACAGCATTTGCGGAGGGTACAGTAAGCATTACTACTAGTTCAAATGATGTGGCGGTTGGTGGCGAAATAACTGTTGTGGTTAATTTTTCATCAACAGATAAGGACATTCAATCTGCTGAGGCTCGACTAGAATATGATGATAGCATTATTGAAATTTCGTCGGACTCTCCAGTAAAGGGTACAGGTGGTATTGCTTTATTAAAAGGATTTGCTGATAACTCAGATACTATTTCATTTACCATTAAGTTTAAGTCACTAAAAACTGGAACATCAAAGCTTAAGCTTACTGATTCATATTTAACTAATCAGTCAAATGATAGCTTGGGTTCTCCAACAGGTGAAAAGAGCATTTCTGTACTTGGAGCTGATGATCCTGTTATCGGAGATTCAACACTTAGGAGTATTGAATTAAGTGAAGGAACATTGACACCAGCATTTTCTCCTGATATTACGGAATATACAGTTGAAATTGGTTCTGATGTAAAATCACTTTATGTAACTGGACAGACCAATGTTCCAAAGGCATTAATTTGGTTTAGTGGAGGATTTGAAGAGGTTAAACCAGTTAGCGGAAGATCACCACTTCCATACAAAGGTAAGATAGTAATTGCTGAGGGTGATAACAAAAGAACAATTAGGGTAACGGCAGTAGATGGTACACAAACATCTTATAATATTAACTTTAAGGTAGGTGCTGGTGCAACTACGACTCCACCAACTACTTCAACTAAAAATCCATCCAGCGATCCAACAACTTCAACAGAAATAGGACAAGGTTCAAATATTATTAAAAATTCAATATCAACAGCACCTCTTAATAATTCAAAAGGACCTAATGACGATAACTTTTTAAACAAAATTTTACCAATGCTAATTATTCTTATATTCTTTGTTGCTTTAGCATTGTTTATGATAATAACTTGGTTAAAATACAAGAGGAACAAAAATAACAAAGCCTCAAGAAATGGACGACCAAGACCTAATAATAGTAACAGTAGAAATATTAACTCTAATACTAGACGTCCACAGTCACGTTCAAACGAAAGTCAAAAATCCGTTAAAACAACGGTTAGAAAAAGTAACAAAAACGATTTTAAACGCCCTAGATAATAAATAAGTCTAAAATATAAATGGTTGATACAACTAAGCCAAGCCCACCAAGTAAAAAATACTGGTGGGCTTTAGTTGTGTTTTATTTTTAGTTTTAGTTAATATAAGCTGTTTTTATTCTAGGTTTAATTTATTCTT
>JAAZIT010000140.1 GCA_012800685.1 Clostridiales bacterium | reverse complement strand
AGACATTACAAAAGTAATAGTTTGATCATCTTCAACTATTGAAAAGCCAGTAGCTTTTTCCCCATCATAAAAAACGTTAATTTTTACAAGGTATTCATCATCATCATTTATATTCTCATAGTCATCTTCTAAATCTTCTAATGTTTCAGCAATCATATCATCAAAACTTGGATAATAATCATCTAATTCATATCTATCATAATTATATTCTTCCATTTCTTTTTTTGCAGATTCAATATAATAATCATATAATTCTTTAATGTCTTTATCTTTACCAACTTCAGTTAAAATGTCTTTTAACATATTATAAGCAACCTCTGAAGTTATAGTGTATTCTTTTTTAGTATAATCATAAATAATACCATTAATGTCTCCTTTTTCGGAACCATTCTTCTTGCCCTCTGGAATATTATCTTCAATTATTTTAGTATATTTTTCTATAATTTTATTAATTTTTTCTTCATCAAATGAATTTAGTAAAGTTTCTAGCTCTTCGGTATTAACACCGGTTACATCTTCAAGAGATTCTAATTCGCTAGTTAGATTGCTTAATTCACTTGCATCCATTTTTATGTACTTTTTACTTAGCTCTGGAATTTGAAGATAAACTGTTTCTCCATCAATAACAGTGTTAACTGATAAGATAGTTCCGTCGTTAAGCTTAAAGCCAATATTACTTGCAGCAAGCTCACCTTTTAATTTTGAGTCAGCAGTAATGCAAACCTTCCCTGGATTTGTTTTTAGTCCCAATTCGTAAATAACGTCATCACTTAACTCTATTCCCAGTTCAGTAGTATAACCTGCATCAACTTTTCCGTTAAAAGTATCCCCTAGTCTTGTTGCAGAATTACTTAAATAAGTCATAACATCGTTAAGTCCTTGAAATTCTACTTTATAATTTGTCTCATTAGCCTTTTCCTTCTTTTTTGAAAACAAGTTGCTCCTAAATGCAACTAAAACGCCAGATGCCAGTATAAGTATTGCGAGTACCACTGATAAGACAGGCGTTAATGCTGATTTTTTTACCATTTCATTACCTCCACATAATTTATAGAAAAATATGATTAAGTGAATTAAATAATTCACTTAATCATATTATATCACTTTTTGAAAATAAATCAATAGTATTATTAAAAATATATTTATATTACCAAATTCTTAAAGAATTTTACCTTCAAATTGTACACGTCGCTTAACATCTGACATTAAAACATCAAATTGATCAGGATCTAGCGACTGTGCACCATCACACAGTGCCTTAGAAGGATCATTGTGAACTTCAATCATAAGTCCATCAGCACCAACAGCTACGGCAGTTTTAGCTAACGGCTCTACTAACCATCTCATTCCTGTGGCATGACTTGGATCAACAATAATAGGAAGATGAGTAAGCTTTTTTAATACTGGAACAGCTGAAATATCTAAAGTGTTTCTAGTAAATGTCTCAAATGTTCTTATTCCACGTTCACATAAAATAACGTTGTGATTACCACCAGCCATAATATATTCAGCCGACATTAACCATTCTTCAAATGTGTTAGCTAGACCTCTCTTTAATAAAATTGGCTTATCGCATTTACCTAAAACCTTTAGCAAATCAAAGTTTTGCATATTTCTTGCACCAACTTGAATTACATCAACGTCAGCAAATAAGTCAAGGTGAATTAGATTCATAATTTCTGTAACAATTGGTAGTCCAGTTGCTTTTTTTGCCTTAAGGAGCAAATCCAGCCCCTCAGCTTCTAGTCCCTGAAATGCATATGGAGATGTTCTAGGCTTGAATGCGCCACCTCTTAATAGAGTTGCACCAGCTTTTTTTACTCTTTGAGCAACCTCAATAATTTGGTCTTCACTTTCAACTGAACAAGGTCCAGCAATTACATTAAAAAAACCTTCTCCAATTTTTACATTGTCATTAATTTTAATAATTGAGTCGTCAGGATGCATTTTTCTGTTAACAGTTTTATATGGCTCTGAAATACGCTTTACAGATTCTACAGAAGATAGTCTTTGCAAGTCATCAGCATCAATTTTTGTTGTGTCACCTATAATTCCTAAAACCGTTTGACTCGTCCCTTCACTATAGTTAGTAGAAAGTCCTCTAGCTTGCAGCTCGGATATTAGGGCTTTTATATTTTTTTCAGTTGCTATTTGTTTTAATACGATTACCATTAAGTTTCCCTCCATTTTTCGCTTTAGTGCTTTAATCATTTTATGCTTTTGTGGTTTTATGTGTTAAAGTATATCACTTTAAAGCGATGATGTCAATAGCATAATTAGTTAAAATTATCATAACCATCTTTACTTTTTTATACAAATTTGCTAGTAGTTTAAAAAATTTATTTAAATCACTACTTTTCCATTGACGAGAGTGATTTTTTTTATTATAATGAAGTAAGTTAATAAATTAACAAGGAGACTTTAAAATGAGA
Source organism: Clostridiales bacterium (assembly GCA_012800685.1). Taxonomy (GTDB): domain Bacteria; phylum Bacillota; class Clostridia; order Oscillospirales; family Ruminococcaceae; genus JAAZZIT01. The sequence continues at coordinate 1,012 of JAAZIT010000140.1, read as the reverse complement.
AAAACCAAGATTGTATGCACTATTGGTCCTTCGACCGACAATGACGACGTATTGAGACAGATAATGAAAGCTGGTATGAACGTTGCACGTTTTAACTTTTCACATGGTGATTATGAAATACACAAAAAACGATATGAACAAATTGACAAGTTAAGAACTGAGCTCAACCTTCCAATTGCCACTCTTTTAGATACAAGAGGACCTGAAATTAGATTAAAAAAATTCAAAGATGATAAGCCTGTTGAAATTAAGGATGGAGATACATTTACACTAACAACTACTGAGGTTGAGGGAACAAATAAAATTTGCTCAATTACCTTTGCTCATCTTCCAAAAGACGTTTCAGTTGGTTGTAAAATTTTAATTAATGATGGTGTTATTGACTTAATTGCTGAAAAAATAACTGCTACAGATATTATTTGCAGAATTATTCATGGTGGCACACTCTCTAACAACAAGGGCATAAATGTTCCTGGTGTTAAACTATCCATGCCTTACATTGGCGACGCTGATATGTCAGACTTGGAATTTGGTGCAAAATATAAATTTGACTTTATTGCGGCATCTTTTGTTCGTTCTGCTGCTGATGTTAATTATCTTAGAAAATTTACTCAAAGTCTTGGTTGGCACAACCCAAGAATTATTGCAAAAATTGAAAACAGTGATGGTGTCGAAAATATTGATGAGATTCTTGCAGCTTCTGATGGAATTATGATTGCTCGTGGTGACATGGGTGTTGAAATTCCTTTTGAAAAGATTCCTGCAATCCAAAAGGTTCTTATTAAAAAGGGCTATCAAGCAGGAAAACAAGTTATTACTGCTACTCAAATGCTTGAGTCAATGATGAATCAGCCACGCCCAACAAGAGCTGAAATAACAGACGTAGCTAATGCTATTTATGACGGAACATCTGCAATAATGCTTTCAGGAGAAACTGCTGCTGGCGCATTCCCTGTTGATGCCGTTAAAACAATGGCTCTTATTGCTAAAACTACTGAAAATAATATTAATT
>JAAZIT010000139.1 GCA_012800685.1 Clostridiales bacterium | reverse complement strand
CTTCTAAATACAATAATTAATATTATTGCTGCTATTACACAGGTACCAGCTATAAGCTCTGAAATCTTAATTTTTCCAAAGTACAGACTGTCAGTTCTTAACATTTCAATAAAGAATCTCCCTAAACCGTACCAACCAATATACATTAAGAACACTTCACCATCAAATTTTCTATGCTTTGTGTAAAGGTGTAGTATTGCAAATCCTAAAATACACCAAAGCGATTCATATAAAAAGCAAGGGTGAACAGGCAAATTAACATCGACCATAACACCTGAATTTTGTGCAATTTCCCCATAATTTTGGGATAAATATTCCATTGTAGACCTGCTCATCATACCCCATGGAAGCTTAGTGTTTGTACCAAATGCTTCTGTATTAAAGAAGTTTCCCCAACGTCCTATTGCTTGCCCAATCAGAAAAGCAGGACCTGTCACGTCGAGAAGTGCAGATAATTTAACCTTCCTTATTTTTGCAATTATACCACCAACTAAAATACCACCAATAATACCACCGTAAATTGCCATTCCGCCGTCTCGGACGTTAATTATGGCTTTAAAATCTAATCCACCAGTAGCACTTTTGTAATTTTCCAGTGTGAATATAACGTAATAAAGTCTTCCGAAAACCAGAGCGCCAATAATTCCACCAATAATAGAATCAATTGCTCTATCAGGGTCAACACCATGATTTTTCATATTTCTAAATAGATAAATCATGCCCAGTAAAATACCCAAACCAATAAGAAATCCATACCAGTATATATCAATATCTGTACCTGGTATAGTGAACATAACTCTATCGATTTTGATACCGCTTTTTAAAATATTATCGCCTTTTCCAAAGAAAGGAAAATACAGTTTATCAGGATTATTCCCGATTTCATTAATCATTTCTTCCCCAACTGTCTTAGCAATAGCTGTTATCTGTCCTGTCATTTTAAGAACTCCTTTACCTGTTTAATGCAACATACTAATTAGGTTCAATTATTGAAAGTGCAACATTGTTTTCATCTAAAAGCACATTAAGCGCTTTAGTAACATCATCAAAATTAACATTTGCAACCGCTTCAATAATATCAAATGCTTCTATCCCTGCAAAATCTGAATTTATCAAAAGTGAAACACAGCTTTCTGTGTTATTAAAGCTTCTTATAAGTGCACCATATTTTGATTTTTTAATTATATCAAACTGTTCTTCATCAAATCCCTCTGATTTAGCTTTTGCCACTTCTTTAAGAATACGTGCTCTTACTTCTCGTGGGTTCTTTGACTCACCACCACAAATACATGAAAAATAACCATCACCATAAAACACTTCGCTTTCAAATTGGGAATTTACAAGACCCTCTTCAATTAGCTCTTTATATAAAGTAGAAGTGCTTCCAAACATTAAACTCATCATAATTGATGCTTCAGTCTGCATTTTAACTAGTTCAAGTCCACTATACGTTGGACATTTAAATCCAACAAAAAATAGAGGCATTGAAACCGCCATCTTATCAACATGTTCAGGCATATTAATTTCCTTAGGTTCTTCTGGAAATGCTGTTTCAAGCTGAATATCTTCATTTTGTTTTAAAAGCTCATCACAGGTTTTTAGAACATCATCAACATCCACGTTACCAACAAGGCAAAGTGCCATGTTATTTAAATTATAAAAGGTATAATAGCATCTATACAGCAAGTCCGCATCAATTTCTGCAATCGATTCAACTGTTCCAGCGATATCAACTTTAACAGGGTGATTTACATAGAGACATTTTAAAAGATTAAAATACGCTTGTCTTGAAGGCATATCTTGACACATCTTAATCTCTTGACCGATAATTCCCTGTTCCTTATCAACAGTTTCATTTGTAAAGTATGGTTCTTGAACAAAAGAAAGAAGAATTCTTAATGATTCAAGGTAGTTGCTTGAGCAGTTGTACAAATAAACCGTTTGATCAAATGAAGTATAGGCATTTCCGTTTGCACCAGTTTTAGCGTAAAGCTCAAAAACATCACAATCCTCATTTTCAAAAAGTTTGTGCTCAAGAAAATGTGCAATTCCCTCTGGAACATCTACAAAGTCATCGTCCTTATTAGTTTTAAATCTAGTATTAATAGAACCATATTTAGTTCCGAAATAAGCCTCAGTAGTAGAAAAGCCTTCCATTTTCCAAATATAAATATTTAATCCTGATGGGTGCTTAATATAACTATATTCCTCACCAATCCGATCGTTTTTAATTACTTTTATATCATGTGGCATTAGTTTTCCTCCTTATCTGAGCTTTCGAGAATATAAACAGTGTCTAGCTTAAAGGTCTTAGCACACTGGATTATTTCTTCACGAGTTATTGCGTTTTCTATTTCAATTAGTTCTTCGGGAGAATAAATACAGCCACGAGTAAATTGTGTGAAATACCAACTAATCAAATCCCATGTTGTATCATAGCTAGAACGG
>JAAZIT010000138.1 GCA_012800685.1 Clostridiales bacterium | reverse complement strand
TATAAAACCCCACAGCAGGTTGAAGATGAGATTCTTGCAGCTTAGTAATCTTTCTCTACGTATTAATATCATGCAGAGAGAAAATGTTCAACTTTTTGTGTCCAAAGTATTGACATAGGTCCAAACAAATCAAATTCGTCTACAAGAAAAAGAAAAAAGTATTGTTGCCACGAAATATCCTTGAGTGAATAATTTACAATGCCAGTAAATCGCAAAGGAATTGATGTACCATCAAGTTTAAAATTTTCACAAGTCGAATAAGCATTGTTTTGAAAAATAATACAAAGATTTGAAAAGTCAGCAGACATATAACACTTGAGAATTTCATCGTAGAATATTGTTGAAATTGTTTTTCTATCAGTGGTGTAATTATATTCTGTTAGAATTATTCGGTTATTATATGCTTCAATTTCTAAATCTTTGACAATGTCATCTGACAGAGAAAATTTAGCTGAAAGATAGATTAAAACAATAAAACATAAAGATATAATCATAAAAACATTTAGTCCCCAAATTGCATAGTTCAAAAATGAGAACACACAGCATATTGTCATAATTAGTATCTTCTTTCGGTTCTTGTCTATTGGGTTAAAGGTTTGGGGTTCAGTTGAAATTTCCTCATCATCATTAGAATATGGAAATTTAAATAATAATTCGTCCATTTTATATATTTTCCTTTCACTTTACCACTACCATACAGCTTGCAGTAAGATTTCCATCTTCAGATGTACAGATTATAATTACAGCTCCTGATGAACGTGCAGTAACCTTTCCATTTAAATCAACAATTACCCTTTGTTCATTGGTACTTTTCCATGTTACAGTTTTGTTAGTTGCTTGTACTGGTGTAAAAATTGGTGTAATCTGTGATGTTTGACCAACAGTTAAGATTATTTCATTGTTAGCTGATACCGTCTTGAGACTTAGTCCTTTTAATGATATTGGTATCAAGGTGGTGGTTACAATTTTGGTTGTAGTAGTCTTTGCAGTTGAAACCTTTGGTATAGTGGTGGTAGGTTGTGCAGTTGTTTCCATTGCTGTATTGGTGCTAGAAACTTTTGTGGCAGTGGTTGATGTTTTAGTGGGGGTTTTTGTTTTAGTAAGTGTTTCCGTTTTATTATTGGGAGCTGTTGTATTTATTGATATGTTGCTTGTAGCAACTGAATTTGTGGTTGATTCTGAAGTTGTAGTAGTTATTTGCAAATATGTATCTGCTGTAACAATGTCATTTTCGTTTACTTCAAAATTGTTCTTAGGAATTGTTGTAAATTCATTGTTTTTATTAGATGTTTGCTTTATTGAAGAAAAATCTAAAACAACTTCAACATATGTGGTTTCGCCTTCCACCATTTCGTAGTGTGTGACATTACCAAATTCATCATAGGTGTCAGGTGGTTGATAGTCACTGTTTTTAGTTGCAAACCAAATCGTTATTGTTTTACAGCTACTATCAATCTTTGGGATTTGAACAATATCGGCATATTGATTTGATTTTATATTTTCTGTGGAAAAATCACAAAATGTATCTAATGCGTAATCGGTGTATATACTGTAAATCGTGGGCGTGGAAGTTGCCGGCTGTGATAGTTTACTTTTAACATACCAATAAAACTCAACTGTTTGAGTATCAGTGTTGTATGTTGCGTGATCTACCTTAATGTAATAATCACCAAACACAATCGTCTTTTTATAATTATAAGATAGGTTTTGAATTATATTTTTGGTGAATATAACATTTGATAATAAAAAGAACAGTAGAGTTGGAATTGCAATAATTATGAATGCAATATAATATTTATTAGGATTGTTCCATTTCCTTAGTTTTGCAAACATACTAAGCACCTCCAGCCTTTTCGTTAGTAAGTTGATCTATGCCTTTTTTCACAATATTAATAAAGGGATTTGGGCATATGTCAATGTGGAGGTTAAAATATTCAAACACTTCTTTTATAAAAATATTTTTAAAATTGGCTTGCATGGCAGTTGTTCTTAGCTTATCTCTTATTTCATCTCTTGGAATATCACCATATAAATTATCAAAAATAT
>JAAZIT010000137.1 GCA_012800685.1 Clostridiales bacterium | reverse complement strand
TACATCATCCATAATATCAAGATTTGAACCCTTATCATTTTCAGACATTTTCATAATCTCTTTAACTGTTTTAACTCTATTGTCGATAGGATAAACCTTGTCTCCAATTCGTAATTCAGGCATTCCAACTAAAAGCTTTTCATCAAGTGTGTACATTTTTCCCATATTAATTCTTCCTTTCAAATTTAGATATAAAAATAGCACCTAGATTAACTAGATGCATAAATATTTATATATTGACATTTTTCGCACAAAAGTGGATAATAAAATTCGAGCATACCCAAAAAACGGTAGGCGGTTGCCCTCTCTCTTCGGAGGGGAGGTGATAGTTATAGTCATGGTTACATACTCTGGACTTTTCCAATTTGTTGGAATTATTTTAAATGTTGTTACCCTCTGCTACTCGTTATTTCGTAACAAATAGAAATAACCGCCCAAGCCTCAAAAACTAAGCGGTTATTTCTAATTGTATTAGGAGGGCAACCGTCTATCGGTATGCTCTCTTTTTTATTATAATATCACACAATTTCAATAATATCAAGTGATAATGAGGTGTTATTTTATTGTTATTATGCTGTTGCCTCTGTAAAAACTGGCTTGCCGTCTGACATGATGTCGAATGCAAGTGGCGCTACTGCTGTACTGTCGCCTGCGCCCCATTCAGTTACGCTTACCACGCCTGTTAGTGTGAGCTTTGAGCCACTTGGGAAAGTCCAAACTAATGTTGTAGTTGCTTCTGAACCTGTTTTTAGTGCAAGTGAATTAACATAATCGTTGCCCTTGTCTCCCACATTACGCTTACCACTTACGCTAATCGTAATGGACTTTCCTGTTGCTAAACGTCTTGTCCAGCCTGCTTGGTCCATTGGCTTCCATTCCTCAACGTTTCCGTCAATTGCTACAGAGAAATTCTCCATATCTGCTATTGTTACTAGATTGCTTTCTGTCCCGTCTCCGCCTTTAGTGTCGATTTTAAATTGGTTTTCATAAACAGGATAAACTCCAGATGTAATTGCCATATATTAATCATTCCTTTCATAAATAACTGTTGTGTTTATTACATACTCACATATGCCCTTTTCGTCTCTTCCAACCCAAACTTTATTGTTCGGCTGGACAAGCTTAATAGTAAAGCCCTCATGCTGATACTCTCTTATTTCATCAAGCTTATTAGCAACAAACTCTGCTTCAACATCAGCTTGAGTAGGATTATCAGTCCAATGTATAAGTATAGTAATATCTTTGTATAATGTCCTTGTACAGGCTTTTCCACCTATACATATTCTTTTGGGTTGCGGATTTTTAGAGTTATAGATTCCAATGGATTTTTCCTTTGTTCCATCTAAACAGCCTGCATAGACATCATCAAAATCTAGTATCTCCGCAAGTATGTCTGCTAAATTAAGTAAGGTCATACTCCACTCCGTTTCTTAAACTCTTTTTCAAATTCTTCCTGTGCGAGATTCATTTTATCACCATCTATATAAGGCTCAAACCACTTAGCTCCTGCATTTCCATTCTTATCCTTTTGAAAATTATATTCAGGATGATAATATAAACGCTTAGCCTGTGGTGAACCAGTAACTAGACTTGCACCATTTTCATTTGAAACCACAAAGGTTTCACTATTCTGCATATTGCCAACATCAAAAGGCATTGTGCCAGAGCTTTTTAAATCAGCTAAAACTTCATCCATAGCCGACTTAGCTGAATTGTTAACAGCCTCCTCAAGCATAGCAATTGCTTGCTTGTTAAGCTTAATAGTCACAGCCATTAAATCAGCTCCAATCGTGTAAAATTAACTGTACCGTCAAGGTTTTTTGCCTTTTCGCTTGCGTTAATTTTATACTCTCTTTCGCCAATTTTAACGTTGCCTGATATAACATCATAGTTAGGTGCAATATCTCCATTAAATAAAACCTCACCAGCTAGGGTAATCAATTGCTTATCAGCATTAAAAACCTGCATAGATTTTTGGTTATGAAAGCATTTCCCCTCAAATATAGTTGCTACTTTAGGTGAGCCATCACGATTTATACCATTTGTTTGATAAACCTTTACATCAGTTGTACAAACTCTATTTGGTACAAGCTTTGGGTAGTGCATTTATATCCCTCCATAGCATAAGCCAGTCTGCATAAGCAAGCCATAAACCTCGTTAGTTGTTGTAACAGAGCCAATGGTCACTATTTTGGACTTGTCAAAGCTCATTGACACTCCACTTATGCTATAGCTTGATAATGGGCTGTCCAAAAGCTCGGCATTTTTAAATGCAAAATCAGCTTGAAGTCTTACTGCGTCCTTTATAAGCCCCTTTTGAAATGACGTAAGATTATCAAAGCCTTGACGTACAATTCGATTAAAAGTCAAACTGTCAATTGCCTTTTCAGCATCAGATAATCTCTGTAAAATTTCGTCTTTTGGTAAATCACCCTTGTACTCATCAAGACTTAAATACATCTTTTATTCACTCGCTTTCTTTAGCTTTAAATTCTCTGCCCTTAGCTTCTTATTTTCAGCCATAAGCTTGTCATAATCACCTTGACTCACTATTGTCTTTGGTGATTTTTCAAGCTTTCCATTATCTAAAATAATGTCATAGCCTTGTGAAAGATAAGAAGTTTTTGAGGCATCATTAATCATATAAATCTTGTTGTCCTTAATTGCCTTCATGATTTCCTCCCTTGTTTTTCGTAGAAAAATCCGAGCTCCCGTTGCGAGGAGAGGAATTTTCCTCCTTGTTTTTCGCAGAAAAATCCGAGCTCCCGTTGCGAGGAGAGGAATTTTCCTCCCTGTTTTTCGTAGAAAAATCCGAGCTCCCGTTGCGAGGAGAGGAATTTTCCTCCTTGTTTTTCGCAGAAAAATCCGAGCTCCCGTTGCGAGGAGAGGAATTTTCCT
>JAAZIT010000136.1 GCA_012800685.1 Clostridiales bacterium | reverse complement strand
TATACAAAGCCTGATACATAACAAATACACCCCCTAAAATAATTCAATCCGACATATAGGCGTGTAGGCGGAACTGTGTCACACAAAACAAACCGCTTAATGCTGCTCGATTCCTCGCCTGACATGGTTCACGGCGTTTCATTGCACAGGACCCACACACCTATATCTCGGATTGATTGGATAAATCCTGTCAAGCCCAAAACTTACCTTGTTATTATACCACAACCAAAAATTAATTTCAAGTCCTTTTATAAAAATTTAGATTATAATTATTTTCTTTAAAACAAAAATGTTCCAATATACACAGAAATTTCACCATATAAATAACTAGTTCTGCTATACTATTGAAAATGATAATAAGGAGAATGCACTTGTTGCATAAATATTATGGATAGACTATTTTGTAAGGGATACACTTGGGGATGGTGTGCAAGAAAAGGCGACTTTCAATCTCAAGAGGGTATTTATTCAATGGAGCGACTACATTCAAATGGACTTAATTGGATTTGTATAACAGTTAATGCGTATCAAGAAACATTCGCTTCAACTGAAATTTTCCCACTTTTTGGAGTAACTCAAACTGACGAGGACGTTATTTTTGCAATAAACAAAGCAAAGTCTTTAGGCATGAAGGTTTGTTTAAAGCCTGTTGTTAATTGTCTTGATAGGGCTTGGAGGGCGAAAATCAACTTCCCTAGCGAAACGAATTATTGGGAAAAATGGTTTAAAAGCTACAACGCATTTATGTTATACTATGCAGAAATTGCTGAAAAAACAAATTGCGAAATGCTTTGTACCGGTTGTGAGATGGACGGAATGGACACTCAAGCTAACTATTGCATAGATTTAATAAATAATGTTAGAAAAATATACAGCGTAATTGTAATGCACAACATTAATCACGGTGACGAGCTTAAATACACATGGCTCTCAGAGGTTGATTTAATTGGTGTGTCAGGGTATTACCGTGTTTCAACCCCGACCGACCATTCAAAAGAACAAATGATGAGTGTTTGGAATGAAAAGAAGAAAGTTCTTTTTAGGGCTCATAAAAAATATGGAAAGCCTATTATGTTCGCCGAAATTGGTGTTAGAAATGAGCAAGGCTGTACCGAATACCCATGGGACTTCCATAATCGCCCTGAACGCCCAATCGATGAGGACGAGCAGGCTAGATTTTATGATAGTGTTATGGAGTGTTTTTGGGACGAGCCGTGGTTTAGTGGATTTTTCTGGTGGGATTGGCGAGCAAAGCTCCCCGCAGAGGACAAGGCTAATCAAGACCGTGATTTTGGTATTTATAAAAAGAAAGCCGAAAAGGTTTTAAAGGAATGGTATACTAAATAGGAATTGGTGTACTATATAAAGATTGGTGAACTATAAAAAGGGGTGGCAATGTGTTTAATGATAAATATATTAAAAGTGTTTCTTTAAAATCACAGCCACCAAATAATTCATATCTTAGTAAGCTTCCTATAGTTAATTATCTTTATGAAAATGAGTTAGTATTTGAAAAAGAAGTCACTTTTTTAGTTGGTGAAAATGGAACTGGAAAATCAACGCTTCTTGAAGCGATTGCTATTGCCTTTGGGTTTAATGCTGAGGGAGGAACAAAGAATTTTAATTTTTCAACTAACAACACCCATTCAAATTTAAGTGAATATATTAAGCTTAGTAAAACAGCTTTCGCTAAGGACGGTTTTTTTCTTCGTGCTGAAAGCCTTTATAATGTAGCAACTTTTATTGAAGAACTTGATTCCACAGCATCATCTGCACCAAAAATTTCGGAAAGCTATGGTGGGGCTTCCCTTCACCACCAATCTCATGGAGAAAGCTTTTTATCTTTAGTTCAAAATAGATTTGGCGGTAATGGCTTATATATACTTGACGAGCCAGAATCGGCTTTATCACCACAGAGACAAATGGTGCTAATTGCCGAAATAAACAGGCTTATAAAAAACAACTCTCAATTTATTATTGCCACACACTCACCTATTTTAATGACTTTTCCAAATGCACAGATTTTTCAGCTTTCAGAAACGGGAATTGACTTAGTAAAATTTGAGGATACTGAACATTTTCAACTCACAAAGAGATTTTTAAATTATCCACAGCAAATGCTAAAATATTTGTTAGAATAAAATACTTGCTTGAATAAAAAGCTATTTACTAAAATTAGTAGATAGCTTTTTTGTTTTATAATTTTAAATAACTAATAACTATCGAATAACTAACGAATAACAACTATTTATATTACTATGGCTAATGTATTATAAAAAAGAATATATTGAAAACTTAGTAATCACAACTTTGCGTTTTATTAACATAGTTCAATAAAAAATTTAAATTATATTGTCGAAAAATGTTGTTTTAATGAAACAACTGTTGTTACTGTTAAAATTATTTATATAAACATTTTAAATCTTTTTGGTTTATTTAATATGATAAATTAATACTATCGTTTATATTCTTAAAAATGGATTTAATGCGGAATCGCTTGTTATTTGATGTTATATAAAAAACAAAGTCGTTAAAATGGATAATTATATACTTATACGTTTATAGCGACAATATAAATATATGAACCAATTTTAGTTCGGATACAATATATCATGAATATAGTGTTATTTTTGATATTTAACCAAAACATCTGTTGTTAACTAAAATGGAAAAAACTTAATTTAGCCCTATATT
>JAAZIT010000135.1 GCA_012800685.1 Clostridiales bacterium | reverse complement strand
TTAATCTCTGCTCAACCTTATTTTCAGTATGGAGATTTTGACTCCCGTCATTCTCAAAGCTTGTGGTTTTCATCATTGCAATTGACCTATACCTTTCAGCGTCCTCAATTGCCTCGGGAATTAAATTCTTATCCAGCTGTTTTATTCTTGCAATTCTCTCATTTAAATTCATTTTTAAATTTCCTTTCTGTCTTACCCAAAGTCATTTTAATTGCCTGTAAGCTATGTAAGTTTATATAGTATTCAATATTTCCTATTTGCTAATTGATAATTTCTATTTACTATTAACTATTAACTATTAACTATTTAGTATTTACAATTTAGTATTTACAATTTACTATATGCTATTAACTATTTACTATTGCATAAAGATTAACTGTTTTTCCAATTATAACTCCTAACTTCTACCTTCTACCCACTACCCACTACCCACCCCAATTTGTCACAAATGGTCTCATCTCAAGCTTAGGTACTTTGTAATTTTTGTCTATTCTCTTTTTATCGCAATTCTTTGGGTCGCTGTCCCTCGTTTCCATAGTATCAAGGAAGTAATAACAAGCCGTCCTATCTCCATCAAAAGGTCGTCTGTAACAGCAACCCCTGCAATTTCTTTGTTTACTCATTAACTCTTTTCCCTTTCCTCTCACCTTCCCCTAAACCAAAGAGCTTAACATAATGCTCTGGTAGCCTTTCATCAGATTTTTCTATTAAACCCTGATTCAATAACAAAATCCTGCATACTATTTCTAATAACTCTTCCTTGCTTTTGTGCCTAAATTCTGATTGTGGAGCAATTAATTTCTGCATTTCGTTGTAGATTAAAACTCCCTGTTTAAAGATTTTACCTCGAATACTCCAAACCTCAACCTTTTGCCTTAAGGACTGTTTTTCCTCTTTTGCCTGTTCAATTCCTATGATGTTTTGTGTTGCACATAAGTATAAATAACGCATTCCAGTAAAATATATTTGCTCGCATAAACTTAAGCCCTTAGGCATTATCTCGTTTCTATTCGCTGCCTTGTCAATTAAATCAAACTCTGTCATTTCTGTCATTTTATATAACCTCCTTAAAATAAAGGCATTTCATAATTAGAAATTTCCTCCCTAGTTGGTGGTGGTTTCTTCCCATTTTCAAGCTCCATAAATTGTTGATATTCACCTGAAAATGACATTTTTATATTTCCTGTTCTTCCAAATTTGTTTTTATCAATAATTATTTCAGTCAAATCTGGCGTAATTGCAGGGTCATTTTTTATTAACACATAGGGTCTGTGGATTAGCATAATGTAATCGCCGTCCGCTTCCAAAGCTCCTGATTCTTTTAGGTCGGACATGGTCGGCACGAGATTTGCCCTGTCGTTATTTCGCCTAAGCTGAGAGAGGGCAATAACCACACAATTGTTAAATCGAGCGACCCTTTTAAGCTCCCCCGATATGTACTCAATTTTTTCTCTCATTTGGGAGATTTTTTGAAGAGTATTTACCTTTTGTATATAATCAATCATAACTACATCAGGCTTAATCTCCATTATTGCAGTTGCCATTCCCTCAATATTGTATATATCATCAATTATGTAAAGCTTTCCTAAGGCTCTTACCTTGTGCATTCCCTCTTTTGTTAAGGCAATTTCGCTTTGAGTTAGACTTTCCTCAGAGAACTTTCCGTAATTAATTTTGTGCTTTGAGGAAGCTATTCTCTCAAAAATCATCTCTGCCGACATTTCAAGACTAAAAAACAAAATCTTCTTGCTAGGATTATTTGTTGCAATATTTAGGCTAAATGCCGTCTTTCCTGTTGAGGGTCTTGCACCGATATGTACAACGCTTGGCTTTCGAAAACCCCCTATAATTCGGTCTATCTGCCTAAATCCTGTGGGGATTCTTTCAGACTTTTTTCCAACACCTTTTATAAATTCGTCAAGATTTTTCCTCGCTTTTGCTTCAATATTTCCAGTGTTGAAAAGCTCCTTTTCTTCAACAACTATCCTTTCGAGGTCGGAAATCGTAACATTTGGATTGCCAAATAATCCTGCGAGTTTATCGCTTAATCTCCGCTTTCCGGAAAGCTCCCTGAGCCTAGTAAATACACCTTCAAATTCGTGGGCTGAAACAGAAAGCTCCATACAGGACTTTAAGTCTCTCTTCTGTTCGATATTTAATTCTGATAATAGTAAAGCTAATTCAAAACGTTTTCCCTCTACGCTAGTTTTTTTAAGCTTTTCAAATAGATTTTTTGATTCGTCAAAATAAAAATCGCTAACATCTATTTTCTCAACATTTTTAAAAAGCTTTTCAGGAAAAGTCACTAGCTGTCCGATAACACATTGTTCAATTTCTGCGCTAAAACTGGTATTGGTACTGGCGCCACTAGGGCTTGCACTGGAGATATAACTATTATTAAGACTAGAACTTAGGGTTAAACTAGAATCACTACGGCTTGCAATAGAACCTCCAGAACTCAGACTAGGACTAGGACTTAAACTAGGTTTTAAATTTGCACTTGCACTAGAACTTGCACTGGGACTGGGACTTGCACTAAAGCTGTCGCTGGCACTAAGGCTTTGAGTTGTGCTAGAATCATTTGGACTTAAACTTGCACTAGAACTAGCACTAGAACTAGGACTTGCACTAGACCCACTAGGGCTGTCGCTGGCACTAAGACTTTGAGTTGGGCTAGAATCATTTGGACTTAAACTTGCACTAGAATCACTAGAGCTTAAACTAGACCCACTAGAGCTTGCACTAGCACTTGTATTGTTGCTTGTATAGTTTTCTTTCACTCGTTTTTCACTCCTGCGGATAAGGGTCGTCGCTAAATACCCTTACCTTTTTCTTTGGTTTTAATTCTCTTTGATATTTTTCGTCCTTAAGCCAGTTAATAGCCTTTGGAATATATTTTCCGTTTTCCTTTTTCCAGTTTTCAGATTCAATATCATCTCTTAAAACCCTTGTTATCCACTCAAATTGCTGTGAATTGAATTTTTTATCTTCAAAAAAATTGATTACAGATTCTTTTCCCTGTTTTTTGGGGTATAAATTATAGAATTCATTAGCTTGATTTATATAAATCTTTTCGCCCTCGCTCCCCATTTCTAAAGAGGGTAAAGTAGTTGAGGTTATATTATTATTCTTATTATTCTTATTATACTGTTGTCGCTCTCCAGTCGATACCTTGTCATAAGCCTGTCCCTGCCTTGACGTTTTCCCTGCCGTTTCTTGATATTCAATATACTTTAACACCGTAAACACGGTATATTTTGGATATTTCGACCTTGTCACGCACCCTGACGTTTCTAAGCGATTTATAGATGTGCGTACCTGCCTTACCGTCAACCCACTCTCTTTTGACAACGATTCATAGCTAGATACAAATTGTCCTCTTTTTATAATAATCCCCTGCCATTTGCTAGCGGAAAAGCTCGCACGTAGCAGGCAATGTATAAATAGCTTTGTTGTCGCAATATCCTGATACCACTCCCAATTAAGTATGGCTCTATGTAAGCTTATATAACCTCTATCAAATATTTTCATCACCTAATTTCAATAAAAAATCCCTCAATCTATAATGTAAAACACCTAAAATAACTCTACCGATAATTTTAAATCAACCCAATGCGCTAATTTAAGCTTTATTTCGTCGGCATTATTACAACTCTTGTAGTTAATTTTGCCATTTAAATTCCCTCAAACTCGTCTAGATAACAATCGGTGCAAAGTATCATGCCCTTTAATAATCGCAATTCTCTCTCATCTCCGCATTTCACACATACGCAATTTGTCGCCGACTTCAGCAAGCATTTATTACAAATAACAGTACCATACTCGTCCTTTTTCAAACCCTCAACATCACCACAAATGACACATATGTAGCGTGGCTCTCGCTTTTTCCCACAATCAATACAGGTGGGACAGCCTACACAGTTATTTTCATATTCAATCACTTTTTCTGCCCTCCAGTAAATATTGCCATTGCTAACACACCCGCTGATACACCTATTATAAAAATTATTAGTTCTAGCATTTTCTTTTTCCTTTCAATCTTGGCATTTATTTAAACGTTACAAGCTCCCTACCCATGCCACAAGCACTATAAACCCAAACACCCCTAACAATATGTATATAGTCTCTTTTATGCTTTTAAGTCGGTAATATCTCGCTTCCCTAGCCGTCATAAAGGCTTCTATTTTTTGTTTTTCAAATAAATCTTTTGCTTTCTTATCATTGCAAAATTTAAAAAATATATAGTCATTCATTCTTTTTTCTCCTCTAATTTTAAGCTTGTCCACTATTTTAAACATCCACTAATTTAATTATTTTGACATTACTATCTTCTGTTTCTCAGGAGATAAGGTTTTAAAAGCTCGTATTACTACTTTTTCAAAGTTTTCTCTTCTCCTCTTAAGCTCATCCTTAGAAACATTTTTTAAATTGTCATCGTGAATTCTAACTGTTGAATTATTAATTCTAAGCTCTTCAATCTCCATGATAGCACCTCCTGTATTATATCCTA
>JAAZIT010000134.1 GCA_012800685.1 Clostridiales bacterium | reverse complement strand
CTATTGCACTTGCAAGTGGCTTTGAAAAGTTGTCCGCTGCAAAAGCCGAGCCAATAAACCCAGAAAGGGTTATAGCAACTTGAATTGTTGCCAAAAACTTAGATGGCTCATCGGTGAGCTTCTGAAGTTTCTTAGCACGTTTATCCCCATCATCAGCCATTCTATCTAGCTTAGTATCATTAATTGAAATTATAGCAATCTCTGCACAAGCAAAGACAGCATTAAGCATTATTAGTACAATTTGCAGACTTATCTGCCAAAACATATAAAATCCTCCTAAAATAAATATAAATCATTTTTTGAAATAAAAGCACAAACAGGCATAGCCTAGCACAAAAAATAGTGCAGACTATGCCTGAAATATATTTTTAAATTAGAATAATAAGTTTTAGTCAGACAATCAGAGTTACCGTCTCCGTCGCTTTCCATTAGGCAATTTCCACCTCCAATAAATATTAAAGGTAATTATATCAAATTTTAATTAAATTGTCAAGAACCATTAATTTTATTTATAATATTGTGCCTGTGCCTCGAACATTTCGGCATAAACACCATTAGGCATAATTACAAGCTCATCATGAGTTCCAAGCTCTTTAATCGTACCCTCTGAAAATACAGCAATTCTATCGCAAAATTTACAGCTTGACAAACGATGTGAAATATAAATAGCAGTTTTACCACCAACAAGTGTTTCAAATTGACGGTAAATTTCATATTCAGCAATAGGGTCAAGTGCGGCTGTTGGCTCATCAAGAATAACAATAGGGGAATTTTTGTAAAGCGCTCTAGCAATTGCAAGCTTTTGTTGTTCTCCACCGGACATTTCAATTCCCTCCTTTTCAAATTGCTTGAAAATTGGAGTATCTATGCCTTTAGGAAGAGATTTCATCTTTTCACCTAATCCCACAAGTTCTAATAATTTATTGACATTCTCGTCTTTTTCGTCCTTATCAAGGACAATATTTTTTTTTGCAGAAAATGATAATAGCTTAAAATCTTGAAATACAACGGCTATTGTATTCATATACTCATCATACTCAAATTTCTTAATATTTATACCATCAAGTAAAATATCCCCACTATCCACATCATAAAGTCGGCATAATAATTTAATAAAGGTGGTTTTTCCTGCACCATTTAATCCCACAACAGATAAATGCTCACCTGCACTTATTGTAATATATACGTTATCAAGAACTCTCACATTAGAGCTAGGATATGAAAAGCATACATTTTTAAATTCTATTGTGTGCTTGTCTGATTTTTTTAGCTTTCTATCTCCCACCACCATTGCAGCAGGATAATTCATAAACTTTACATACTCATAGGAATAATTTGATTTTTTAATAATATCCTGAAATCCCCAAACCATATTTTGCATTGATGAATAAAAAGTCGAGCCTGCAGTTAGCATTTGAGTAAATGTTCCAATTGTTATTTTCCCAAGAATAACCAAAGCACCAAGATAAAAATATGTACCCCCATCTCAAGCAACATCGGTTAAAAGCCCTTTTAAAGTAAATGGTAATCTTTGACTTGCTTCTTTTCTAAATTCGTCTACCAATAGTTCAGATTGAATGTTGCATTTTTCAAGCATCATATCCTTTGCACCATAAAGACGAATGTCCTTTCCATACTGAAAATTAGCAATTTCATAAAGAAAATATGCAAACACCCTATTAATCTTAGAAGCATTTTTATAAGCTTCAATTTCAATTTTATTTGATTTACTTCTAATAATCATTGAAAAGACTAAAAGCACTCCTGTGATTATAAAAAGAAGAGGTGCATTAATAATCATAAGAACTATAACACCTAATATTTTAAATACACTTGATATAATTTCAAAAAATGGTCTTGAAAGACCATGTATTCCACCAGAATACCAAGAAAAACCCTCTTTAGCCTTTGCAATCTGGTCTAAAGCTTTTTTATCTTCTGTATGCTGAAAATCAAGCTCCATTACCCTCATACTCATCTCTTCTTCAAAATAATTTCCAAAAAGATTATAGTGCTTGTCAAGTTGAATTGCTAAAATAGTAGAGGTTAAAGAGATTACAGCTCCACCAATTACAAGTAAAGCAGCATATATAATAATTCTTGTTGTGTTTCTAGAACCAAGCAATTCGTCAATAATAAGTGGCATAAAAATAATGTTAATAAATGGTCGGATAATCTCAATAAGCAGTTTTATGCTGTATATAATAAAATAACTTTTATTATATCTCCAAGCAATAGGATAAAAGTATTTTAAGGTTTTCTTAACAACTTTCAACGAGCTTTCTGATTTATTTTTATTTGATTTCTTACTCACCGGTAGCCACCTCAACTTTCTCCTTATAATACTGAGATTGAACCTTAAACATTTGTGAATACTCGCCATTCTTAGCCATTAACTTATCATGAGTTCCGTACTCAATCATCTCACCATCTTTAAACATAGCTATACTGTCACAAAAACGTGTTGAGGATAGCCTGTGAGAAAT
>JAAZIT010000133.1 GCA_012800685.1 Clostridiales bacterium | reverse complement strand
CCAAAATTCACTAATGTACAAAAAGCAATTGCAATTAGAGCAGAGGGTCTAATAAATATAGTGGTTTTAATATCATATTTAAAGGTGTTTTCATTAAAAACACAATTGACATCACATTTTTTAACCTTAACTGTAAAAATCAAATGTAGTATTGATAACCCATTAAATACTGCAGCATTAACTTTTCCATAATTCATTGCAGATTCATAAGCGTCTTCCTTACCAACTACAAGAACAATTGATGTCTTTTTAAATCTTACTGTTTTCAACAGCTTTTTAACAGCTCTCCAAGTTGTGGGAACATATGGCTTGATTTTTTTCCACTTTTTCTTTATATCGTCAATTTTGGCTTTAAAACCATTGATTTTCTCTTTAAAAACTGAGTCACTTTTACTATCTGTGTCATCAGTAGCTTCGGTCTCGCTATCCTTATTGCTTTTTTCTCTATCCTCATCATCATGAGTATTATCTTCTTTACTCTGGGTAGTATCTTTAACTTCTTCATATGATTTTGGCTGAATTTCATCATCGGCTGTTTCGTTTTTCCTTTTATCCACTTGTTTTAAAAGGTCATCCACTTCATCAGAAGATAGGGGTGTATCAGAACTTTTAGATTTTTTCTTGTCTTTCCGTGATTTTTTTTCAGCCTTAGATTTTTTAGGTACTTTTTCTGGTCGTGGATATACTAAAAATCCAAAATATCTAACCTCTATATCCACATCGTCATTATTAACAGATATCTCTGCTTTAATTGAGAAATGAAGCAAAATAACAATAAAAGCTATAACTCCAAGTATTATATAAATTACTATTATTGCAATCATCTCCCTTCTTATATTACATTAAATTGCAAGGATTATTCAGTTATCTCTTCAGAACATAAAACTGTTTCTTTAGAATTTTCAAAATTATTTTCAATTTCATCAAAAGTCATTTGCTCATCCTTATTAGAAAGTGGAGGAAGCTCTTCTAAGCTACCTAGTTGAAAACATCTAAGAAAATTTGCTGTCGTCTTATATGAAACTGGACGACCAGGCAAATCAAGTCTTCCGTCTTCTTCAAGAAGCTCTTTTTCAACAAGAGAATTAACAACACTTGAACTGTCAACTCCCCTAACCTGTTCTACAAAGCTTTTTGTAACAGGCTGGTTGTATGCTATAATAGTAAGAACCTCTAGCGCCGCTTGAGATAAAATAGCATTTCGCTTAGTCTCTAGGGTTAATTTAATATATGGTGCATATTCAGCCCTAGTTGTAAACTGGTAACTATCGTTTAGCTTTAAAATCTTTAAAGAAGAATTTGTGCTTTCGTATTTATCATTTAATAATTTTATAAGCTTTCCAACCATTTCAGGCTCTACCTGAGCCACTTCAGCAATCTTAATTACATCAATAGGTTCTCCGTATGCAAATATTATTGCCTCAATTATAGAAATTTTATCATCTAACTGCATAATTTCCCTTTCAAGATTATTTAATGGCGTTTTTCACGCTTTTTAAAATATATTTCACTGTTGTCATCATTAAGAGTTATTCTCCCAGACTTAGTAAGCTCTAAAATTGCTAAAAAGGTAGCAACACGTTCAGAACGGTCAGTCATACCATCGTAAAGCTTGTCCATTTCAAAAGTACCACAATTGTAAAGCTTTCGTAAAACAAAAATAATTTTTGATGTAACTGATATAATTTTCTTCGAAACTATCGGCTGAAACAAGCTTGACTTTAAAGGAAGATTGTTCCTAACCCTAACTGAAATCCCTAAATAAGCATCTAATAAAATACTTGCATTGTGTAGCCGATTATAAGACTTGTCAATTTCAATTTCAGCTTGTTTTCTCACAAAAATATCAGCGCCAACATAATTTGCTTTAAGCCTTTCAGCTGCTTTCTTGCATAAGGAATACTCAATAAGATTACCTTCAAGTTCTTTTTTTAAAAGCTCAGCCTCATTTGGTTTTGGTAAAAGCGAAACTGTTTTGATGTAAATTAGTCTAGCTGCCATTTCTAAAAATTCCCCAGCCAGTTCAAAATCTTGATAGTTTAACCCATCAATATAAACGAAATACTGCTCTAATAGTGAGGCTATCTCAATGTCATATATATTTAGTTTGTGCTTAGAAATTAAATGAAGAAGTAAATCGAGAGGTCCTTCAAATTTTTCAAGCTTAAAAGTAATTGAACTCATTTAAAACTCCATTCAATGCTAGATTATATAAACTTGTTTACAATAATTTCAACCCAACCTGTCAAAAATTTAAACAATTCAAATATACTATTTCTAATAAATCCAAGAGGTATATCTAAAATACCTG
>JAAZIT010000132.1 GCA_012800685.1 Clostridiales bacterium | reverse complement strand
TAAGAAAAGCATTTGTAACAACTTTAAAGCTAACTGAAAGAAATGCAATTTTCCCAGAGCTTGCACCATGCTTTATGGCATATGGTTCAGCTTTACAGGCAGAACAGCTTTCAGAAGAAATGACAATGGAAGAAGTTCTCGATAAAATTTTAAATGCAAAATCTAATGATAGTATTGCAGTTGGTGAGCCACTTTTTAAAACTGAGAGCGACTATCACAATTTTATAAAACGTCATAGTGAGTCAGACTTAAAATATGCGGATCTAAAAGAATATGAGGGTGACGCTTATTTGGGAATTGATGCAGGCTCTACTACAACTAAGCTTGTGCTAATAACAAATAGCGGAAAGCTTCTTTACCAGTATTATGGTTCTAATAAGGGACAGCCCCTTGACGTTATCTCAGAAAAATTAAAAGAAATTTATAATATAAAAAATCCAAAGCTTAATATAAAATCCTCATGTGTTACGGGATATGGCGAGGATTTAATTAAAGCAGGGCTTGGTATAGATTATGGTCTTGTTGAAACTGTAGCACATTATAAGGCGGCTTCGTATTTCTGTCCAGAGGTTGATTTTATTATTGACATTGGCGGACAGGATATTAAATGCTTTAAGATAAAAAATAAAGCAATTGATTCAATTATGCTTAACGAGGCGTGTTCTTCTGGCTGTGGTTCGTTTATACAAACCTTTGCTCAGGCAATGGGATATGATATAGCTGAATTTGCCAGACTAGGGCTTTTCTCTAAAGCACCAGTTGATTTAGGCTCACGCTGTACAGTATTTATGAATAGCTCAGTGAAACAGGCACAAAAGGACGGTGCTTCTGTTGAGGATATTTCAGCAGGACTCTCATCATCAATAATTAAAAATGCAATTTATAAGGTGATTCGTGCTAAATCAGTTGACGAGCTTGGTAAAAACATAGTTGTTCAAGGTGGAACATTCCTTAATGATGCTGTTTTAAGATGCTTTGAACAGGAGCTTGGCAGAAACGTAATAAGACCTGCAATATCAGGACTTATGGGAGCTTTTGGTTGTGCACTTTTTGCAAAAGAAAAAGCAGGAAAAAGCACATCACTTATTACAAAAGAAGCTCTTGATAGCTTTGGATATAAATCACAGGCAGCGCAATGTAATGGTTGTGGCTCAAAATGTAATCTTACAATCATTCGTTTTTCAGATGGAAATAGATTTATTTCTGGAAACCGTTGCGAAAAGGGTGCAGGAATAAAGGTTGATACAGTTACTGAAAACCTATTTGAATACAAATACCGAAAAATTTTAAGCTATGAAGATACAAAGCCTAAAAAGCCAATTGCAAAGGTCGGAATACCTCTAGCACTAAGCTTTTATGAGCTTGTTCCATACTTTCACAGTATGTTTACCGACTTAGGGTTTGAGGTTGTGTTCTCTGAACAGTCAACTAGAGAAACCTATTATAAGGGACAGCATACAATTCCATCTGATACAGTTTGCTATCCGGCAAAGCTTTGTCATGGACATATTATTAGCCTTTTTGATAAGGGTGTTGATTTCGTGTTCTATCCATGTATGAGCTATAACATTGATGAGGGACAAAGTGATAACCACTATAACTGTCCGGTTGTTGCTTATTATCCAGAGCTTTTGAAGGCGAATATGCCAGAAATAACTAAAGATAATTTTATCATGCCATATATTGATATTAACTTTAAAAATCATACGGCAAAGGCTGTTTCACGTTCTCTTTCACATTTTGGAATTACTAAGGATATGGTTTATAAGGTACTTAACAAAGCACATTCGGAATTGGTGCGTTTTAGGAAAGACCTTGAAAATAAAGCCATTGAAATTATAAACAATGCTAGAGAAGAAGGAAAGGGTATTGTAGTTCTTGCAGGACGACCTTACCATGTTGACCCTGAAATAAGCCATGGTATTGATAAGCTTATTGCATCACTAGGGCTTGCTCTGGTTACTGAGGATTCAATTGCAGATCTTGTTGATATTCCACCACTTGACGTACTAGACCAGTGGACATATCACTCAAGGCTTTATCGTGCTGCACAGTATGTTGTTGAACAGCCTGATATGCAGCTTGTACAGCTAGTTTCATTTGGTTGTGGAATTGATGCTGTAACAACTGATGAGGTTAGAGCAATTCTTGAGGAAAAGGGTAAGCTTTATACACAGCTTAAAATTGACGAAATAAATAACTTAGGAGCGGCAAAAATTAGAATAAGAAGTTTGATTGCTGCACTTGATGAAAAGAAAGAGAGGGAGATTACTAATGTCTGATAGAGTAACACCAGCAATATTTACTGAAGAAATGAAAAAGGATTATACAATTTTAGTCCCAGATATGCTCCCTATTCATTTTAATTTGTTAATCTCAATATTTAAAAGTTACGGATATAATATGGAGCTTTTGCAAACCTCAACTCAAAATGTTATTGATGAGGGCTTAAAAAATGTACACAATGACACCTGCTACCCAGCACTTTTGGTTGTTGGGCAGTTTATGGACGCTCTTAAAAGTGGAAAGTATGATGTTAATAAAACGGCACTTTTAATTACCCAAACTGGTGGTGGGTGCAGAGCCTCAAACTATCTTCATCTATTAAGAAAGGCACTTTCAACTAAATATCCACAAGTGCCAGTTTTGTCACTTAACTTTAGCGGACTTGAGAAAAACCCTGCATTTAAGATGACAGTACCAATGCTTTTGAAGTTTATATATGCTGTTATGTATGGTGATTTACTAATGCTCTTGTATAACCAGTGTAAGCCTTATGAAATTAATTCAGAAGAAACTGATAAGGTTTTGGAAAAATGGGAAAAACGCCTAGCTAAGTTATTTGAGATAAACAAATATACTAGCACCAAAGCTCATTATAATGCAATTATTAAGGATTTTTCAGCAATTCCTAGAACTAAAGAGCAAAAGCCAAAGGTTGGTATTGTTGGAGAGATTTATGTTAAATATTCCCCACTTGCAAATAACTATCTTAATGATTTTCTTATTTCAGAGGGCTGTGAGCCTAATGTACCAGGGCTTTTAGACTTTGTTTTGTATTGCGCATCAGATGCGGTAAATGACGCTGTCCTTTATGATAAGAAAACAAAGAAAACTGTTGCATATGGAATTGGTTATGATGTACTTTATAAATTCCAGAAACAACAGATAAAGGTTATAAAAGAACATGGTGAATTTGAGCCACCTCATGACTTCGAGCATTTGCGTAAATGTGCTGACAAGTATATTCATCAAGGTGTAAAAATGGGTGAGGGCTGGTTAATTACTGCTGAAATGGCGGCACTAGCTGAAACAGGAACAGAAAATATAATTTGCACTCAACCATTTGGTTGTTTGCCAAACCATATTGTTGCTAAGGGAATGTCAAGAGTAATTAAGGACGCATACCCAGATGCAAATATAGTTGCTATCGATTATGACCCAGGAGCAACTAAGGTTAACCAAGAAAATCGAATTAAGCTTATGCTTGCTAATGCAAAAAGATAATTTTAAGACAGCTCTATTTTGAGCTGTCTTTTTTATGCAAAAGAGACGACCTAAACTAAAAGTAAGGTCGTCTCTTTTAAAAATATAAGAAGGAAATTGGCTAACGGATTTTAAGTTAGCCAAGACTCAAAATCTAAATAACTATTGTTAACCAATAAATAAATCCATAAATAATTGAAGCGGTTATTCCATATAGTATTACAGGCCCGCAAATAATAAAGATTTTCGCTCCGAGACCTAAAATATATCCCTCTGTTTTAAACTCAATTGCTGGTGAAACAACTGAATTAGCAAAGCCAGTTATAGGAACTAATGTGCCTGCCCCTGCGTGCCTTGCGAGCTTTGAATAAAGCCCTAGCCCTGTTAAAAGAGCGGAAAGAAAAATAAGGGTTATTGTAACTAGCATTGCGGTATTTTTGCTGCTAAGTCCGCATTTGTTATAAATTTGTGATAAAGCCTCCCCAAACGTGCAGATAAGACCGCCAATAATAAAGGCTTTTGGAATAGTGATGTATGATTTTGTTTTATTTGAGGCGTTTGTGTACATTTTTTTGTATTGTTCCTGTGTAAGCTTCATAGTTAAAACTAACTTCCCTTCAAAAGGATTTCAGATTATGTTTTCTAAATTAGTATTTCAAATAAAAGTCCAAATATTCATAAAAAAAGCTGTAAAAAATCAAAATAATGATTTTTTTATAGCTTTAAATTATTTTTATATTAAATTGGGTAACAGCTATGAGAGCTTTTGCATAATATGTTAAAGGTCAACGTGATTGCATACAACTCTTACGTCATCAAGAAGGTCCAAAAATGCATATGATGGAGGCTTGAAATCTCTAGGAGAGCTTGCACTTCCAGGATTTAAAATGTGGATACCATTTCGATATTCATAATAACGTTGGTGAGTGTGCCCAAATAAGACTATGTTGGCATAGTTTTGAACGGCTAGATTATATACATTGTCTTTAGTATATTTAACATTATGGTTGTGACCATGAACGAAAATGATTTTGTGTCTTTTGTAAATAAAAATTTCTGTGTTAGGAAGAAAAGAGTTAAAATCGCAGTTTCCTGAAACACAACTAAAATCAAGATTAGGATATCTTGATGCTATATAATCAATGTCACGCTGACCATCACCTAGAAAAAGGTAGGTTTTAACCAGCGGATTTTTATCAATTATTTTTTGAATTGCATTTTTATTTCCATGAGTATCTGAAAAAGCAATTATTCTCATAAGGAAAAAGTCCTTTCGTTATTTCTATTTTCAATTATTTTATCATATAAATCAAGCAAATGCAACAGTCGGTTTAAACGACAGAAAAGGAGAATATTATGAAAATGAATCAAAATCAGCTAAATGCCCTATTAAAAATGGCAAGTAAAAAACTAGGAACAACTCCAGAGGAGCTCCAAAATCAACTTCAAAATGGGAATTTTCAGAATGCACTAAATAATATGCCTCAAAAAGACAGCCAAAAGCTACAGCAGGCTTTAAATAATCCTCAAATGGCAGAAAAAATGCTGTCCACACCTCAGGCACAAGCAATATATAAAAAGTTAATTAAGTAATTAGTTTAAAAAATATGAGAAAGGAGGGATTTTGTGGATGATTTAATGGCAAAGCTAAATCAAATGCTTAATGACCCTGAAAGTATGAAGCAAATTAACGAATTGGCTAACATGATGTCGTCAGAAAACTCTAATAATAATTCTAATAATAACTCTAATACTAATCAACAGCAAAATAATCAGTTTTCTCAAGATCAACAGCAAACAGACCAACAAATAAATAACCAATTTTCTCAAAACCAACAACGAAGCAATCAAAATTTCTCAAATCCACAAGTAAACAGTCGATCCTCTCAAAGCCAACAGCAAAATCGCCAAATGGGTAACCAGTTCTTCCAAAATCAACAAAACAATCAATTTTCTCAAAATCAACGGCAGACCAACCAGCAAAACAATCAATCTCCTCAAAACCAGCAACAAAGCAATCAGCAAAACAATCAATTTTCCCAAAACCAGCAACAAAGCAATCAGCAAAACAATCAATTTTCCCAAAACCAGCAACAAAGCAATCAACGAAATAATCAATTTTCTCAAAATCAGGAACAAAACAATGTAAGCAATCAGCTTCCCCAAAACCAACAGCAAAATCAAATGGATTTAGGAAAGATGTTAAGCTCTATGTTAAATCAGAACAACCAAAACCAAACACAAAATAACGCTCCTGACTTTTCTCAAATACTAAATAGTCTTTCTTCTGGAAATAGTGGAGAAAGCAATCAAAACGATAATTCCTCACAGGGATTTGATTTTGGAAAAATAATGCAGCTTCAATCTATTATGTCTTCTGCAGGTAAACAGGATAAAAATGTTGACTTGCTTCTTGCTCTCAAGCCACATTTAAAAGAGGAAAAACAGGGGAAGGTAGATAAAGTTATAAAGATATTAAAGCTAGTGGCGTTTTATCCAATTTTAAAAGAAAGTGGATTGCTAGGGGGTGATTTGTTTGGCCTCTTATAATACGGAACAGTTTAGCAATATGCAAAAAGAGGCACTCCAAAGAGTCCATGATATGCATAAACGCTCTCAAGAGATGGTAAGAGGTGTTAATCAACAAGATTTTAACAAGTCATCGTCTCAAGAGACTAGCTATAATAATCAAAATCAGCCTTATGAGCAAAATATAAATCAGTTTCAAAATAATAGTTTTAATAATAATCAGTCCGATAGACAGCGTACAAGTGATAATAGCTTTAACAGCAATCATAATCAGACCCAACAGTTTAGCAACCCACTTCAAGGGCTTTTAAACGGTAATTTATTTGGAAATAAAAAACAAAGCTCTGACTCAAAAGGTTTATTGTCATCACTTTTAGATGGCTTTGATATTGATGAGGAAAAAGCAATGATAGGGCTTTTAATTTATATTCTTGCAAAAAATGGCTCTGATGTCAAGCTTCTTTTGGCACTAGGATATCTGCTTCTTTAAATATAGTATAATTTCTAGCGTCATTTTCAAAACCAGTTCTTGTATTAGAGCAGTAGTTTGAACAAAAATCACAATATTATATACATATAAATATGAAAGGCTACAGCGTAAAAATGCTGTAGCCTTATTTGTTGATCAAAGTATCCTTGCTAAACATCGATTATTGCCAAATGCTCTCCCCAAGACTGCTAATAAAAGCCGTTAGCTCTTCTGCCATTTCTTGCTGTTCACAAATTCGTGGGTGTCCAGGGGTAGCTATTCCATTTCGTTTAAATAAGTGATGATAAAGCTTTTCTTTTGGAACTAAACCATCAGCAATTAGCTCATTTTTTATTTCCTCAATTGCATTATCCCATTCTGCATCGTGACAAAGAAGTGTTGTCATTAATATAAATACAGGGTTATCATAGTGATTTCTTATATCCAGCAAAACCTCCTTATATCTTGCTTTCCATTTTTGACGGTATTCAGGATTAGATATGTCAAAATCCTCAAAGCCCTCATGGTGATTATCGTTTTGCCCAAAAGCAAAAATAACAACCTGTGGAACATACTTAGAAAAATCCCAATTTGAAATATTTCCTTCTGGAAAATAGCAAAGCTTGTCATAGGCTGATTCTACTCCAATGTGATTAGGTGCATGGTAATATCCACTTCCATTAAATAAGGCAATTCCACCCTGTGCAATGTTGTGAATTTCGGCACCAAGGTTTCTAGCCACTGTCATTGAATAAGAGTGCCAAGAATTATCATAAATACCCTCATGGTTTTCAGGGTCGCATTTTCCTGCGAACTGAGCTGCCTCACAAACTGCTCCAGCAGAAACTGAGTCACCATAAACCTCAATTCTTCTCGATGGTCTAATAGGTGGTGGAAGTATTTTAGCTTCTCCTTGAATTTCAAATCCCAAAAACTCAAAATAATGAGTTGCATCTTGACGTTTAAAAAGGATTAGACTATGATTTTCGTTAGGGTCTAAATCTGAGGCAAGCTTAAGATTTATCTCTTCGTCTTTATGTTCAAAAAAAATTTTGCTTTCTTTTCC
>JAAZIT010000131.1 GCA_012800685.1 Clostridiales bacterium | reverse complement strand
GTTTATAACCTCTCTTGTAATTGTGTCGAGAGTTCTTCCAGCCTGTGAGCCAATCATTTTTGTCGCCTCAACAAGTGTGTTGTCAACTGCCGTAAGCTTTAGTAAATCCGTTAGCATTACCCAACCGCCGTACTGGCGAACAGTTGCTGAAATTGATGTAACATTGAGAGCCTGTCCGTCTGGAGTAACTCCCTCTGTTAAAGGTGTAACAGCCTTTGGAAGTGGCGACCAGCGTCTGAATTCAATAACCTTTCCCCCATTTTTAGGAATAGGTCTTTTCTGTCCAAACTGGTCGTGAGCAAGCTCTGGACCTGCTGTGTCGATAAGATAGTCGCTGTAATAGATTTTCATTTCTGGAGTTAGGTCATTTCCGGTTGCTGAAGATGTTGTCGCATTTACTGCTGATGCGAATAAGGTTAAATTGATTTTTGTTAGATTTTTCATATTTTTTGTTTCCTTTCGTTGTTAAATTAATGATATTTGTTAGATAATAGTCGATATTTCATAGGTTGCTATGACTAGAATTGATATTTGATAGTAACTAGTTATGGTAAATTATTTTGCTAGGAAAAAACCAATTAAGCAAAGTCATTTAGCTAATTATTTTGTTATTTCAATAACAGATAGTCAACTGTTTTATTTACAAATAACCAACTCCTAAAAAGAAATAGTTTCTCCTCCTGCTGCACGCTTTGCAATGTCTTGTCTTTCTCTTGGAGTTAGCTCCTTAACGTTGACTTTTGCTAAAACTCCTGTGTGACTTGTTGTGCCTATTTCTGATGGCCGCCTTGAAACAAGCTCTCTTCCCCTTGCGATTTTCTCGGCAACGCTCTGTGCTGTTTTTTCCATTGCTCCCCCTAAAATCGACTCCATGTGAATTGCCCTAAAGGCTGTTTCAACATCAACTCCACTTTGGAGCATTTTCGCAAACTGTGGATTAGCAACCTCTTGAGCAATGTCAAAATCAGGAACCCTTTGACGTAATTGTTCAGCCTGTTCCTGCCATTGAAAAGCCGTGTCTAAAGCCTTTTGTTCTATTGCAAAATCAAGGTCGGGGGATTGATTTTCAAGATTTTCATTAGCCTCAAGCCGAGCTGGTTCTTGGGAGGGCTGGGCTGGATTTTCATAAAACTCCATTGTCTCACCATTAAGCTGAGTTAGCTTTTCAACAAGCTGGGCTAAATCATCTGATTCATCAAGGTTTTCAAGGTTTTTCGTATCATAGGTTTGAATTTCCCCAACATCATCACCGTCTAAAGCCAAAGCCTCCATAATCCCATTAAGGTCGGAGCTTTCAACTCCATATCTTTTAGCAAGAGCATTAACAAGCCCTGTTGATTGCTCCGAAAGAAGTCTTGTGTCCGAAAGCTCTTTTTCAAGTCCCTTTGTTTTGGCAAATCTCTTGTCAACAATTTTTTGAACACGCTGATTAAAGGCATCTTTAAACTCGCCCTTTATAAGCCTTTCAAAACGCTTAGCCTTGTGCTTAGCGTCAAAATCCATTGGGGAGATTAAAGCTTCATCAATCTCTTGCAGGGCTTCTTGGTTTGGGTTTTGAGAATATAGAGCTGTGGTGTCTTGGTTTTGTTTCGTTGCGTTAGTGTTAGAATTGAAGTTGTTGCTTGAATTGGTGTTAAAGTTTGCGTTAGTGTTAGTGTTCGAGTTAAAATTAACGCTTTGATTAGAGTTAGGATTAGGATTAATTCCTAAACTCGCTCTATAATTAGCACCAATGTTATTGTTAATGTTGGAATTAGCAT
Organism: Clostridiales bacterium; assembly: GCA_012800685.1. Taxonomy (GTDB): domain Bacteria; phylum Bacillota; class Clostridia; order Oscillospirales; family Ruminococcaceae; genus JAAZZIT01. The sequence continues at coordinate 508 of JAAZIT010000131.1, read as the reverse complement.
TAAGATTACTTCTTGTATTAGCACTAGTGTTAGTGTTAAAGTTAGAGCTAGAGCTAGAGCTATCACTCGAACCTAAACTTCCACTTCCAACTCCACTTGTCGCTGAAGAATCGGCAAATAATTGCAAATTAATTTTTCTTTTCATAAAATCTCCTTGTGTTTTAAATAAACGTTCAGTCATTTTTCCAAAAACGACAGCAAAAAGCTTTGTTGACGGAATTAAGCTGTTTTTTAAAATGCTTGTTTCAAACTTTTTCCGTCAAATGATATCAGCCTTTTTACTAAATGACTGCAAAAAATGTTTTGATTTGGGCAAGCTATCTTGCTGAATTATTTGCAAAAATGCTTGCCCTAAGACAGATTTAAGGATTTAATAAAGGCTAGTTTTAATAAAAGTCTTGTTTATATAAGCTGTTTTTTAAAAAGCTATTGCCTTTAAAATTTATTGGCTAATAAACAAGCTATTAAATATTAGATATTAATTCTTATCCATTACTTATTACCTGTT
>JAAZIT010000130.1 GCA_012800685.1 Clostridiales bacterium | reverse complement strand
TTGTGCCATCTTCCAAAAAAGTTGTGTCAAGTGCATACCCACAATTTTTTATTTCCTAATCATTACTACATATTAGGAACAATGATATTTTTTTACATACATTAGATTAATACCCAGTATCTGTCGCATGGCTTCACCTGAGTAACTGCGCATGTATACCTAAAGCCGAATCGTCATCCTGAAGGGAAGATTCGAAAAGATAGGCGTGAGCGTGGATGTCAATAAACATAATTCCTCTTTTATATGATGTTGTTGATATTTTTTAATGATTCTTTGATTAAAATGCTTGCAGCGTCTTGCCGATAACGTGAACAGTATACTTCATAATCACCTTCTTCATAAGCGCTGGCAGACGGAATATAGCCTTCGGCTTCAATTGTGTTAGATAATTCTGCAATCATTGTATGCTGTGCTGCAGAATTCTTTTTCAGGCTCATACCATCTTCGCAAAATACCTCCCCTGGTAGGCTTGCTATTATATTGTTGTTTATACGTATTGCCTGAACTTCCGCCCATAGGTACTTCCCCCACTTACCGCTGTAAAAATCTTCAGCTCCGCTCTTTACCAAAGAAGCAAAAAATACTCCCGTTTTTGCTTCATCAAGTTTTATTTCACTCTTCTTTCCCGATTTTTTGTACTGCTCCAGTTTTTCCTCAGCTTGTTTGAGCTGCTCCGTAGCTTCATTCAAGCTTATTGGGTAATCGATTCGTGCAGGAAGCTTAAAACGATGGGTAGCCGATTTGAGATTAATAATTTCTTCTACAACTATTCCATCAATAGTTGTAAGTACCGCGTTAGCAATTTTTTCGCCGATTCTCTGAGCTTCATTCCAATTTCTAGTCGGAATTTTAGCTCCAATGGCTGAAAGCCCTGCGCTATAACCGGGATTAATATCACCCGATGCTCCCTGAATGAATACAGAGATTACATCTGAACCTTTTTGTTGTTCGATTAGATTGTTTGCAAAATATACCCAATCTTCGCTTATCAATTTGTTGTCAACACCTAAAACGGTGCAATGACATGCATAATTGTAAATGATAGCCTTTAAATTATCATTGTCATCTTCTATTTTCATTACTATAACTTCGGGGTCTACAGGCAAGCCGCCGTATAATAGCCGCCTCCTATTTTTACCACATTCACTGACTGTAGTTCTGCCAAAAGCGACCTTCCCATGAAAACGGTTTATAAAAGATTCCTTTATGCATTGTATGCATCTCTGTTCAAGAAAACTTTTATATCTTCCTTCGCTTCTCGGACATGAATGGGAATGAGTTGCGTGAACAAGTATATTTTGTTTGGGGATATTCAATGCTAAATTTATTTCTGAACGAATAATTTTAACACTACTGATCCCAATATTTACGGCAGGAACACTTAGAATAACAACTGTACAGTTGTTTTTTTCTATTAATACTGCCTTAGCGAAAATCCGATCATGCACTCCTTCACTTTCGCGTGGAATATTTTTATTGTAGCCCGCCAGACTAGTTATGAAATCTGGGGTAATATCTACTGATGCTAATCCAATCATATTTTTATTTCCAATTTTGAATGATTTTTTATTCTCTAATCATTGTAACATATTCAGATGCCGACATTGTTTGTTTGCATACGCGCATAATATTAAGTCCAAGTATTTTACGAATATCTTCATCAGAATAACCACGCATATGCATGCCAAGGGTAAATATAGGCCAGTTCGTCCAAGCTAAGCTGTTATAATCTGGGTCGATTTTCACACGGTATTTTCCCCACTCCGCGGGCCAGAACGATTCATAGTTTTTACGTTTTATTATTTGTAGCGGTTTGGTTTTTACCATATTAAAACAAGCATCACTACCGATAGCAATATAATCAGTGCCAAAGTTTTCTGCTACATAATCAATGTGATTTAATAAAGCATTAATATCACCAGTTCCACCTAGCATATCATTTAAAATCACAATGCCAACATAACCTCCACTTTTGGCAATAGCCTTGATAACCTCATCCTTCTTGGCACGGCAATGGTCTACCAGAGAATGGCAGACGCTGTGACTTGCAACAACTGGGAGTTTTGATTCTATAGCAGCTTCCAAACTGGTCCTCTGTCCACAATGAGCTACGTCGGGGATAACTCCAACCCTATTCATTTCGGCTATAACTTTTTTGCCAAAATCACTCAATCCTGCGTCGCTTTTTTCTGCGCAACCGTCACCAATTAAATTTCTGCGGTTATAAGTCAGGTGCATCATGCGTACACCGAATTCAAAGAATACATGAATGTAAAATAGTAAATCATTTTCGTTGCGGAAACTTACGGGCAGCGGTATACCATTCGTGGTCATGAAAAGTGACTTTTTATTCAGAGTTTTCGCTTTTTCAACGTCTCTTGGGAAAACAGCACGCATATATAAATCTTTCTGTGTATCAGTAACTGCGGTAAAGCGTGCAAGACGTAAAATCATACGTTCAACTGAGTTGCCTTCTTCTCCTGCGTTTTGAAAAATACAATCAACCCCAGAAGCGTCCCAGATTTCTCGGTAAATTCGCGCGACTTCGTTTGAAAATAAACATTTGAGTGCTCCTTCTTCCTCTTTGGCAATAGTCAATTCGTCCGCTGAAGCATTCTCATTTTTCATTTTTTCAATTCTTGAATAATCACTTATCCCGCTAGGTGAAAATCCATATGCATCCCAAACTAAGGCGTCACGATGTAAATCTAAAGCATATTCAAACTGTTTGCGGCTAGGCTTGAGAATGTCAAGCGCCGCCTGTCTACATCCTTCTATTCTATTTTTCATTTTATTTCTCCAACTCCGAACATATTAGGAGTATGTTTTATTTCTAACAAAGCCTTGGCGGCATCTAGGGAGATTTGCTCAGAAATGAATCCCTTGCACCGGAAGAAAGGGCATTTCTTACAGAGACTAAAGAGTTGTTTAAGGATGCTATATTTATTCATAACATATACCTCACGCTTAGCAATGAAGAATACCGATCCGCTAAAAAAGACATTCGCAAACGGTTCAAGAAATTATGCTCCAGTCCAGAACTCGCACACCACGAAAGCGACAATATACGTAAGCGCCTGATAACATTTAAAGATGAACTTTTTGTCTTCCTTAAATATCCGGCAATACCCCCGACGAACAACCCTGCTGTGCAAGGCATCAGGAATGCAGTCTTATTCAGGAAAATATCCTTTGGAAACATGACTGAACGCGGCAAGCACAATGTTTCAGTTATCATGACCATTATCCGAACCGCAAAACTAAGAAGGTTAAATCCTCTCAAAGTGCTCATGGCAATAATGGGCAATAACGTCTCGTCCTTAGTCCTGGAACAGTTCTTCTGCCAAGCAATGCCGGAGGGCCCATAACAAAATTTCATGAAACAATAGCAGAGATAGCAGAGGACATCCGGTGAAACCGGAATCGAGAAACTGATTCCGGCAGGATAGTCTGTCCCTTGCTGATTATTTTGTGATCTTTTTGTCATGATTTTGTTTCTACTTTTATGAAATATTTTTTCACTTTTAGTTTTATTCTTACGAAATTTTTTCAACTTTTTTCTTTTCTGTTAATTTTATCAACTTCCGGCACTATCGTAGTACCCCAGATTCCCTACTCAGCTTTTTGAGACTAAAACTTTACCTGATTATTTTGTGATCTTTTTGTCATGATTTTGTTTCTACTCTTATGAAATATTTTTTACTTTTAGTTTTATTCTTACGAAATATTTTCAACTTTTTTCTCTTCTGTTAATTTTCTCAACTTTCGGCATTATCGTTGTTTTCCAGATTTCCTACTCAACTTTTTGAGACTAAACTTTTACCTGTTTTTTATTTATATCGTCAAGCGTTAGATATTCGCTTAAATGGGGTATGCACTTTACACAACCGGATACAGAATATTGCGATAGCATTATGGTAGCAATGCCCATATATTGTGCCATCTTCCAAAAAAGTTGTGTCAAGTGCATACCCACATTCGCTTATTTATTTTA
>JAAZIT010000129.1 GCA_012800685.1 Clostridiales bacterium | reverse complement strand
CGCCGTCCTATCGCAACTTGTCAGGGGAAAATCCCCTGAAACCCCTACTATATTTCATATGGCTACACTTTTTGTATCCAATTTTGGTTCTTGGCTATACTATTTGAAGCCAGCACACGAGTTTGGCTGTACTTTCTGTAGCCATGTTCGGAAACTCAAATTATAATTCAATAGCACTGCTCTTACATGGCTTCACTTTTTATAGCCACTTTTCATAACTGGCTTCACTATCTAAAGCCAGCATTTGATTTTGGCTGTACTAATTAGAGCCGCATATTTTTAAAAAGCTATAAAACCAAAAAATTCACCCAATCTACAATGAATGCAAATTGAGTGAAAGTGAATATGTTTTTACTTTGAGATAATTAATAATACTATTATTAATTTAATTGTTTTAAATTACGAAGAGTTTGCTTAAATACCCTAGCATTATAATCTCACTCCTTCATTTCAATTCCACAACCTTTTAAGACTATTTGTTTTCCGAATTAAATTCTAGTTGTTTATCTCGGTTATACTGCACTAGCAGTTTAATCCCAAAAATACAGATTCCATAAATGATCGTTGCAGAAATGATAATCATAATAAAATCACGTTGTGCTGTAAAACTTATAAGGCTTACTCCTAATAATACCTGTGCAGCTATATAGGATATGGGAACCAAAAATAAATATTTACAAATAATACTCGCTTTTTTCCTATTTTTAAGGATTAACCATATTACTCCGATAACTACAGACAGAAGAATGGCCAAATAAAAGTAATACCCCATAACAAGCCTTGGTAGTATAACAACCCCACCATTAGGATTTGGATTTGTTCCATAAATAATTGTCATATTACCAGTATCATTCTCTTCCCTGTTCGAGCAGTAATAAATTGTATCTACTGTTTCTTGTACATTCTTGATTGATAAAGATGGTGTTGATTTACCTAAAATGTCATCCCAGATAGATGTCCATGCTTCAACGATAACTACACGCTGTCCTCCCTCCCACGTTTCACTCGTTAATTTGCAGGAGGTTACATTTTCTGAAAAGTTTATATAGATATTATTTTTATGTGATGTTTCTACCGTAACACCGCTATTTTTCTTTGTAATGAAGTGTGGCTTGGTAATATAAGAAAATATAATAAGCATAAACAAACCTACTATAAGAGAGATAAAGATAATGGAATTTCTTTTACGTTTTAGTATATCCTGTTGTACCTGTTTTAAAGGTATGGTCTTTATATCTCCAGTGTTCGTTGTTATCCCTTCTTTTAAATTCTGTTCATATGCGGTACACTCAGGGCACTCTGCTAAATGATCATGTATCAATTGATTAGAGTCCTCACTTGTTATATTTTCCACATAAAGGGGTAATAAATCCTTTATAACATCACATGAAAGTTTCATAAAAATTCCTCCATTTTCGATTTTATTTTGTTTTTGGCACGATGATAAGTAACACATGCCCAATTTTCTGTCTTCCCATAAATTTCAGCAATTTGTTTAAAACTTAAATCTCCCAAAACACGTAAAGAAAATACTTCTTTATAAGGTTCTTCCAATAAATGTAGTATTTTATATATTTCCTTCGAAGACTCCATCTTAATCATCTGGTTTTCAATATCAACCTTATCGTCTTTTACTTCAAATGTCTGATCTAGTTCAACTACTGATTTATTTCTTTTTAGGTAACTATAATAAGAATTTTTTGCAATTGTAACTAACCAGGTATTTATATCGCAATTTCCTTGAAACTTATCGATTGCCTTCATTGCCTTAAAAAATGTCTCACTCGTTAATTCCTCAGCAAGATGTTCATTGTTACATAGCTTTAAAAGATACAAATACACATAATGGAAATAGATTTGATATATCTTTTCAAATTCGGACTGTGTCACCTTTTCACCTCCTTCCTCTATTAGACTCTAATTTTATGATTATCTTACAAATTATTTATAATAGTTTTATTCTAATTTATATACAACAAAAGCTGTTTGCATGAAACAAGCAGCTTCGTATGTTAAATATATAAAACCCTCGTATATTCTCTCAATTGACCACTGCAAAATTAGATTATTTATCTGAATTAAATACACCATATTATGGTGCTAAACCTCATTAAAAATTTTATAAGCAGTATCCCTGTTTATGAATATATTTTTACTAAACCATCCCAAAATGCTCCAATGCTTCCATAATCGCTTTTTCTTTCTCTTCTGGACAATTTGGTTGCTTCGCAGTCTTCGCTACCGCTTCGGTCCGCGCAGAACAGAGGTCCACTGGACCTCTTGCTCCCTCCGACTTCGCCAAATTGTAATTCTCCCCAACCTCTAACCCACATTTTCTTTTCACCTGTGAAATATACAGATTAGCAACCTTAAGTCCATACTCTTTCAACACATATTCCTTAATATCCGCATAAGTAGCTTTGCTCTCAGCTGAAGTCACATCCATCTTATCCAAGTCCAAATCAACCTCAATTCGATCACTCGGTTTTTGTTGGGACAAAAGAACAACCGTCT
>JAAZIT010000128.1 GCA_012800685.1 Clostridiales bacterium | reverse complement strand
TTCAAATTATTTATATTATATAGTAATACATAAATTAAAATAGTATAGAGTATCTAAATACAATTCTTATAACTCTTAAGACCCAGAAACAAAAACTTTTATCTAAAGAATAAATACTTTAAGGAGATATAATAATGGACGGAACAATAAGAAACAATATTAAAATAGGCACTAAGGTTATGGTTGTACAGAAGCAAGACCAGCGAACCGGAAAGCTAACTGAGGGTGTAGTAATGAGACTTCTCACCAATTCACCAAAGCACCCAAGAGGTATCAAGGTTATGCTTGAGGGTGGGATAGTTGGCAGAGTGCAAGAAATTAAGGATTAATTTCCCTACCTCCAAAGCAAATTAACACACATCAACTTGACTTTATAAATAGCAAAAGCCACTGAAAATTCAGTGGCTTTTATTTTTACATTTTATTAAAGCTTTCGGTATCAAAGGTAATAATCGTATAATATTTCATATTAACACGCTGAAGTGTTTGGTCTAGGTATTCTTTAATTTCGCCTTTTTTCTTCTCAAGTTCTTTTGGAATAACCATATCAAAAATCAAGTTTGTATGCTCAATTCCTCTAACCATTCTAAAATCATGGACAGATATTTTATCATTTAAATTCTTCAGCTTTTTGCTAACAAGCTCTTTCATTTCATTAAGTTCTTCATCATCAGTCACAATAGGGTCATAGTGAATAACCATTTTAATATTATGCTTTTGAGAAAACATTCTTTCAATGTTATCAAGCATATCATGTGACTCTAAAACATCAAGCTTATAGTCAATCTCGGCATGAACCGATGCAAAACGTTGCCCAGGACCATAGTCATGTACCATTAAATCATGTATCCCTAAGATTCTTTCATCATATCCAAGCATTTCGTCCTTAACCATTTTTACAAGCTCTTCATCAGCCTGTGCTCCCAAAAGTGGTTTAATGGTTTCTTTTGCAATTTCAATTCCACTATAGAAAATAAACAATGCAACAATTACACCAATGTAACCATCAAGATTTAAATTCGCAAAGTGGGAAACTAGTGCTGCAACTAGTACAGCAGATGTTGAAATTACGTCATTTCGACTATCTGTGGCTGTTGCAATTAATGAAAGGCTTGAAATTCGTTTTCCAATATTCCTATTAAAGACTGCCATCCAAAGCTTTACGGCAATTGACAAAACTAGGACAACTCCAATCACTAGCGAAAAGCTAACTACAGTTGGATTTAAAATCTTATTTACAGAGGTTTTTAAAAGCTGAAACCCAATTATTAATATCATTGCTGCCACTGCAAGACCTGAAAGATATTCAATTCTCGCATGACCAAAGGGATGCTCCTCGTCAGGCGGCTTTTTAGAGAGATAAAATCCCACAAGGGTTACCACTGATGATGAAGCGTCAGAAAGGTTATTAATAGCATCAGCAGTAATAGAAACACTTCCGCTTAATGCTCCTATAACAAGCTTTGCAACAAACAAAAGCACATTACAAAACACACCCACAAAGCCAGCCATTGTTCCATATGCACTTCTAACACTAGGCTTCTCTATGTTTTCATAGTCCTTTACAAACAATTTTACTAATAACTTTGTCATACCATTTCACTTTCTTATATATGTTTAAAGAAACCACATCATAGTGATATGGTTTGTTTTTAATCTTTTTTATTACAGCTTCACCCTTATTAACACAAAACATTTATTGTTAATAGCGGCAAATCAATTTTTGATGCTTAAGACCTAGATAATATTATATCACAGCTAAAAGGATAATGTCAACAATCCACAAATACTATTAAGAACTAATCTCTATTCGTAAGCTTATCATCAATTATTAACTATTAATTGCCAACTTTTCTCTAGTGGCATACACTAATTAACAACTACAACAAACAACATGCTTTTCATAATCTAAAAAAGCCATCGAACCTTAGTTGATAGCTTTTTAGATTTATATAGCACTTTTTAGCTCTTCGTCCTTTTTGACATTTATCTCAACTGTAAATTTATTGTCACTAGACATAATTATCTTAACTTCACTATTTTCTTTAGTTTCAATTATGCCACTTAAAATTAAGTCACTTATAACTGGCTCAATTTCTTTATTAATAATTTTTCTAATTCCTCTCGCTCCGCTATTGTCCTTTCTGTCCTCGTGTTCAAAGGCCATCTCCGCAATTTTTTCTAAAATATTTTCATCATAGACTAAATTTAAACCAATTCTTTTCGCCCTTTCTTTTAATCCCTTAAGCTGAATTTCTGCAATTTTAGAAAGGCTTTTTAAATCAAGGCTCTTAAAAATAATTGTCTCGTCAACACGGTTAAGAAGTTCTGGGGAGAAAAACTTTCTGAGTTCTTTCATTATTTCTCTTTTAAGTGCTGGCGAATCTATAGTGGCATCAGCTTGAGAAAATCCAAATGATTTTTTTTCAGTAATTAACCTTGCACCTAGGTTAGATGTCATGATAATAATTGTATTTCTAAAAGAAATTCTTCTTCCCTGTGAATCTGTAATAAATCCTTCTTCTAAAATTTGAAGAAGTAAATTAAACACATCGGCGTGTGCCTTTTCAATTTCATCAAATAAAACTATTGAATAAGGTTTTCGTCTCACCTGTTCGGTTAATTGTCCACCATCGTCATATCCAATATATCCAGGAGGCGAGCCTATTAATCTGGACACATTATGCTTTTCCATATACTCAGACATATCAAGACGAATTATAGAATCCTCCTTTGAAAAAACACATTGAGCTAGGGTTTTAGATAGCTGGGTTTTCCCCACACCACTTGGACCTAGGAAAATAAAAGAGCCTATAGGGCGTTTTTCTTCACTTAATCCAGTTCTACCACGTCGGACGGCGTTTGAGAGCACTGAAATAGCGTGGCTTTGTCCTACAACTTGTTTTTCAAGCTCTTCTTCAAGCTTAACGAGCTTTTGATTTTCAGTTTCTGATAAAGAGGATACTGGAATATCCGTCCACTCAGCAACAACCTCAGCGGCATCATTTTCCGTTACATACACTGTATCATCACTAGCTTTTACAGAAAGCTCGTTTAGATAATCCTGCTTAGTTATTTTTCCTGATATATAATCGTTAAAGATTTCGGAAAGGTTTCTAGCCTTTGCCTCCTGCTCCTCCGCTCTAATTCTAACTCGTGAGCAAGCCTCATCAATTATATCAATTGCTTTATCTGGAAAAAACCTGTCAGCAATATAACGTTCAGCAAGTCTTACAGTTTCTCCAAGAGCTTCAGCAGTCACCTTAACCTTATGGTGTTCTTCATATTTAGAGATAATCCCTTGTAAAATTGATAGAGTTGTTTTAGCATTAGGTTCTTCAATTGTTACCGGCTGAAAGCGTCTTTCTAGTGCTGAATCCTTTTCGATATATTTTCGGTACTCGTCAAAAGTAGTTGCACCAATAATCTGAAGTTCTCCCCTTGCAAGCTCAGGCTTTAAAATATTTGCAGCGTCAATTGCTCCCTCCGCTGCCCCTGCACCAATAATCGAGTGAATTTCATCTATAAATAATATAACATTTCCTGCTGAAGTGGTTTCTTCTATACAAGACTTAAGCCTTTCTTCAAAATCGCCACGATATTTTGCTCCAGCGAGTAAAAGGGATAAATCAAGGCAAAAAATCCTTTTTGAAGCTAGGTTTTTAGGAACATTTCCTTTACAAATTAGTCTTGCAAGGCCCTCGGCAATTGCTGTTTTCCCTACTCCTGCCTCTCCAACTAAGCAGGGATTGTTTTTTGTTCTTCTTGATAATATTTGAACAACTCTTGCAATTTCCTTATCCCTACAAATAAGTGGATCAAACTTTGCTGTTTCGGAGGGCTTTGTTAATTCCTTTCCAAAACGTTCAAGCTTCGGAAGCTTTTCTTTTGAGTGATCAATAAAAGAGAGCTCGTTTCTATGGGCAATTGAACAGTCGCTATAAAGCTTAGTAATTCCAATTTCTAAATCCTTTAGTATAGTAAAGGCACAGCTAGTTGACTGCCTTATTAACATAGTGAGAATATGCTCGCTCCCAGCAAGCCTGCAACCAAAGCTTGTGGCAAGGGTTAATGCCTTGTTTAAAATCTCAGTGGCGGTGGGTGTGTAGTCATCATAGTCAAGTCGGCAAGGTGTACCCCTTCCTATTATAGTAAGAATTTTTGATTCTACGGATTTATATGATACTCCGTTTTTTACTAGAATAGTATAGGCGGCACTATTTCCTACCGAAAGCATAGCTAAAAGCAAATGCTCACTTCCTATATAAGTATGGCCCATTCTTCCAGCAATACCTATGGCATTATTGAGTATCTCCCTGCTTTTTTCGGTATAACATTCTGGGCTAATTGAAAAGCTATTCATAACGTTTACCTCCTTGGTGTAAAGTTTCTATTTCATCATGGACATATTTTTTCTTTTCTATACCAATTTAAACTGTAAAAAACAAACGATATCTATATTTTATGCAGCCAGTTGTTAAAGATTGCATAAAACGCCCCTTAAAAAATCCTAGAAAATTTCTGTAACACATTTTTTGTTTCTCCATAAACTGTACTATAAGGCAAACGCTAAAGCAGCTATACTCAATGCGGTCTTATAAATTATTTATAAAAGGAGTGCTTTTTAATGAACGGTTGTGGAATGAACGGTAGCTGGTGGATTATTATCCTAGTACTATTCTTCGTTTGTGGAGGTTGCGGTAACTCAGGTTTTGGCTGTAACAACAGTTGCGGATGCAACAACAATAGTTGTGGTTGCGACAATAACTGCAATTGTGGATGCTAATAGCTAGTTGATAGCCTTAGCCCAGTTGGTTTAACCAACATATATAAGCTCTCTCAAAATATGAGGGAGCTGCCCTATGGGGTAATAGCTCCAAAAGAGTATATAAAACATAAAACAGCCATATTGATAAAATCAATATGGCTGTTTTGGGTTAGTTTATCTATTTTTAACTTCTTAGTGTTAATATAAAAAATTTAAATACAAGAAGATTATATCATAATAATGTTAAAAGTCTAATTCTTAATACTATATTATAAATTTATAAAATACCGATTGAATTGCCCTTATCAGCGTTGCTTCTACGATATTCAAGAGGAGTTTTTCCAAATTTTTTCCTAAAAACTCTTGAAAAATAATTACTATCTGAAAACCCACTTGCATACGAAATCTCCGAAATATTCATGGTAGTGCTTTTCAGCAACCTGCAAGCAGAATTAAGCCTAAGCAAATTTATATATTTAATAGGTGTCATGCTATAGGTTTCACTGAAAAGTCTTGTAAAATGTCTAGGCGAAATATTCACCATATTAGCAAGCTCATTTAGAGATATTTGTTCTTTAAAATGTTCCTCAATATAAGCAATTGGCTTTGCAATATATATTGCAGATTCTTTTTCATGGATATTTTCAAAGCTGTAAATTCGAGAAAGTTCAACGGACATAATCATAAAAAGACTTTTAATCGAGGTTTGCCAACCTGCACGTTTTGCTGAATATTCCCCTATCATGCTTTGAATTAAACTTTTTATTTTATCATATTCCTCTACACTTAGTCTAAGGCGACTTTTAAAACCACCGCTTTCTGTAAGAAAAGGTTCAATAACAAAAAGAGCGTGAAAACCTGACAATGTTCCTATATAACCCCTTGCACTATTAAATATGTTCGGTCTAAACATTATGTTGCATATTTTAAAATTATTTGCATTTTTATAGCCGTGCCCTATTTTACTATTAATAACAAATACATCTCCGCGACTTACCACATACTCCTCACCATCCACTTCATGGGTGGCAGTTCCACTTAAAACTATAACAAGCTCCCAAAAATCAACATGGCGATGAGTGTTCATTTCACCTTCGTGAGAGCCATACTGTATAAAAAATGGCAGACTTTCTTCATTTGTAAAATAATATAGATACATTTCGTCCATTTTTGTCCTCCATTCATTAATAAAGTTAAGCTCTAAAACAGCCATGTCTGTTTTGTGCTATAAATTGTCCGTAATTTCAAGGAAACGCTAGTCAGTTTATGCTATAATTACTTCATAAAGTGAAAATAAATTGTGAAATTTGTACTATTTCCTAATATCTTTTTATTATAGTACATTTTTAAATTTTTTTCAACATATAACTAATAAAAAAATAATAACAGTAATGTTGCTTTGCCCACCGACAAAAAGCCTTAACAAGCAAATGAGATTATTCGCTTTATTAGTTTTCATAAGTGCTATTGGTAGTTAATAGTTAGTATTTGGAAGTTATAAACAAGTAGTAATAGCGTCTATGCATTACAAAAATATTTTATTTTAGAATGGAGATTAATATGCCAAATCCTTTTTTACCACTATGGGAGTACATTCCTGATGGCGAGCCACGAGTTTTCGGTGACCGTGTTTATTTATATGGCTCGCATGATAAAGCTGGTTCAGAATCCTTTTGCGACTTTAAGCTAAAGGTTTGGTCCGCCCCTCTTAACAACCTTTCACAGTGGGAATGCCATGGTGACAGCTTTCACACAAAAAACGATGACGACCACGTTTCCGACACTAGTTCTTGGACAGGGCGTGAACTTTTTGCACCAGATGTAATCGAATACAAAGGAAAATACTATCTTTTCGCTTATATAATTGGTGCTGTAGGCTGTGTTGCAGTAAGTGAACGTCCAGAAGGACCTTTTAAACTAATTGCACCATACGAATATAAAAACCCTGACAATTGCTTTGGTGATGGCTGGTTTATAGACCCTGGTGTACTTTGTGATGATGATGGACAGATTTATATTTATTGCGGATTTGAAAGTTCATTTGTTGCAAAGGTAAACCCTGAAAAAATGAATGAAATTATTGACGGAAGTTATCAAAAGGACATTATTCCTGTTGAAAGTCCATTTGAATTTTTCGAGGGCTGTTCACCAAGAAAAATTGGCGATAAATACTATCTCATATATTCACCTAAAAAAGGAAGTCGCCTTGATTACGCAATATCACATTCGCCTTTAGGACCTTTTGAGTACAAGGGAACTATTATTGACAATGCCATAGATCACCCTGGCTGTAACGACCACGGCTCAATATGCAACATTAACGGTCAATGGTACGTTTTCTATCACAGAGGTACTAATGGAACAATAATGTCAAGGCGTGCTTGCGTTGAAAAAATAGAAATACTTCCAGATGGAACAATTCCTCAGGTTGAAATGACTTCTCTTGGCTTTGAGGATTCCCTCTCACCTTACAGAATTAATCCAGCAGAAATTGCTTGCGTATTGAAAAACGGTTGTTATATTACAGAAAAAAATGTCTTTACAAGATGTGTAACCGGCATAGTAGCAGGAAGTGTAATTGGTTACAAGTATTTTGAGTTCGGAAATGACTATTCAAGCAAAACCATGGAGGTTAGCTTTAAAGTTAAGGGACAAGGTTGCTACGGAAATATAAAAATTGTTTCTGACGATATTGAAAATGGTGAAGAACTTGGAGTTTGTGAAATTGGTCTTGATGACGGAATTTACACAGCTCGCATTAAAGCCTTAACCGGAAGACACGCCATATATTTTATAGCTGGTGACAGCTATACCGATTGGACAGCAGATATGTTCAAAGGCAAAAGATTGTTCGAGCTTGAAGAATTTACATTTATGAAATAAGGAGGAAATATGAAATTCAAAAAGATACTATCGCTTTTTCTTGTGGCAATTATGATGACAACAATCCTAACAGCCTGTGGAAAAAAAGATGATAAAAACACTGCAGGTGAAATGAGAAATATATCCACCATGGAGCTAACAAGAGACATGGGAGTAGGAATAAATCTTGGAAATACCCTTGAGTCTAGTGGTAGCTGGATTGATAACAGCAGTGTTACAAGCTATGAAACCGCTTGGGGAAGTCCGGAAATTACTGAAGATATGATTAAGGGCTATGCCTCAGCAGGATTTGGAGTTCTAAGAGTCCCTGTAGCTTGGTCAAACATGATGGAGGAGGATTATACTATTGACAAAGATTATATCTCAAGAGTTAAAGAGATATCTGATTGGGCGCTTGACAGCGGAATGTATGTAATAGTAAACATTCACTGGGATGGCGGTTGGTGGGAAGAGTTCCCTACCGACAAAGACGAATGCATGAAAAAATATACACGAATTTGGGAGCAACTAACGGTTGCTTTTAAAGATTACAGTGACTATATGATGTTTGAATCTCTTAATGAGGAGGGTGGCTGGGAATCAGTTTGGAACAGATATAGTGGAAGTACCGACGGCAAATCAGAATCATTCGGGCTATTAAATGAAATAAATCAAAAATTTGTTGACATTGTTCGTGCTTCTGGCGGAAACAATGAAAAGCGACATCTTTTAATTGCTGGTTATACAACTGATGTTGAATTAACCTGTGACGAGCTTTTTGTAATGCCTAATGATCCTCAAAATAGATGTGCGGTATCTGTACATTACTACACACCTTCAACTTTTTGCATACTTGAAAAGGACGCTGATTGGGGCAAGGCGAGATATGATTGGGGAACTGAAGAGGATTTAAAAGAGCTAGAAAAAAACATGAATATGCTTAAAGAAACCTTTATTGACAAAGATATCCCTGTTATTCTTGGCGAATTCGGTTGTCCAACCAAAAACAAGGATCCCGATTCCATAAATCTGTTTTTAACTTCTGTTTGTCATGAAGCCTATACACGTGAAATTTGTCCAGTACTTTGGGATATTACAGATGTATTTTATGACAGAACTGAATGTAAAATGATTGACCCTAAGCTTGAACAGTCATTTAAGGAAATTGCAGAATCAAAGTAGCCCTGCTACACATATAAGTGTTTGCAAAACAAATTATTTAGCGCAATATTTAATTTATAAGGAGGAAATATGAAAACAACAAAAAGAATTCTAGCTACTCTTTTGGCTATGGCTTGTGCTTTTTCAGCGGTAGGTTGTAGCAAAGGTGGCGACAAAGACAGCTCTTATGAGCCATTAATTGAAGTCCCTGACACTGAGGACATTAGTGCCATTCCAGATAGTTCCGACAAGACAATTGATTGGCTCTGCTATTGGGACATTAATCCAGGAAAGGGTACTCCTGAAAAACGTGCCGACCTTCAGCTTTTTGAGCAAAAAGGTGGTACTATCAATTACAAAAGAACAACATCAATGAAAAAGTATGACGCTTTGGCTGAACAGGTTCTTGGTGGAACTCCACCAGATATGTTCCCATTTGATACAGGCATGGTTTTCCCTTGCAACGTTGTTCAGGGAATGTTCCAGCCTATTGACTCAATTGTTGATTTTGACTCTGGACTTTGGGCTGATGTTAAAGAAACCTCTGAGCAATATGCTCTAAATGGAAAGCATTATGTTGCACCAATAAACTTTACTCCCCTATCTGTTATTACATACGAACAAAGCACCATTGACAACAACGGTCTTGATGATCCTTACTCACTTTATCTTCAAGGAAAATGGGATTGGGACGCTATGATGAACATTATGACAGAGTGGTCTGCAACCGGTACTGCTGAAAAGCCTCACTATGGTATTAATGGTTGGTTCCAGCCATTTATTTTCCACTCAACCGGCGAAACACTAATAAAATATGATGATGCAACTAAAACTTATACATCAAATATAAACAATGCTAACCTTGAAAGAGCCGCTAATTATCTATATGAAATTGGTAAAAACGGTCTTTATTATCCTGATTGGCTAGGTCAAGCTAGTGACGCTTTTGAAAAAGATATTCTTTTTTATGCAATGGGTACATGGGCTTCAGTTGGCTCACATACTCCTACCGAAAGTGATAACTGGGTAGTTGTTCCAATTCCAAAGGATCCAAACAACGACCAATATATTCTTTCACCTGACGTATCTGCTTATATGTGGGTTAAGGGCTCAGATAAAACCGACGCAATGAAATGTTGGTTTGAATGTGCTAAGATTGTAACCACTGATGAGGGTTATAAGGCAATTAGCAAAGAGAAGTTTAAAATTGAAAACCCGTACTGGAGCGAATCAGCTTATGATATGGCATACAACGAAATTATTTCTAACAAGTTTATAAGACTTGGGGACCCTGGCTATGGCATAACCACTACCCTTTCTAACAACGATGCTGCTGAAAATGCAAGCAAGGAAGCTATTGTAGCTTATATGTATTCATCTGTTCTTAAATCCGATGATGAAACTGGAGCTCAGTTCACTTGGACACAGCTTAGAGGAACCTATGCAAGCAAAATCCAAAATGAGCTTGACGAATTTAACAAAACCTTTGCAGATTTCTTAGCAGAAGATAAATAACTCAAATCTTTTAATCTTGATATAATCCCCTTAGCTTAGTCACAATAACTTAGTTATTAACGTGTCCTAGCTAAGGGGATATCTTTATACGATATAAATTAAAATAATTTTAAAGTTTTCAGCTATTATATTAACTTTTTGAATAGTATATTATAATTGACTTCAACACCTTACCATGATATAATTACACTTGTAATCGTATTCATTGTAAGACATAAATAATATGACAGTTAACTTCTTAGAGGCACATAAATAAAGTTTATTGGAAACTTTGTTTCTAATTTTAAAGTTATTTGGTTTACTATTTTTATTAAATAAGGGGAAATTTATGAAAATGAAAAAAATACTTTCTTTGCTAATATCGGCTGTTATGGCAATGTCTGTTTTAACTAGCTGTGGTAAAGACAGCAATGATAGCAGTAACCTTGACAGTAGTAATATTAGCAACAGTATAGACAGTAGCAACAATAGTATTTTAGATAGTAGTATTATTGACATTAGTGATATTGGCGACAGTATTGATAGTGATAGTAACAGTAATAGTAATAGTAAAAATAGTAGTAAGGATATTGACAGCAGTGAAAGTGTTGACAGTAAGGAAAGCACCGATAGTACCGACAGCAATAATAACAGTAGCAATAGTTCTAATACTAGTTCAGGTGCTAATACTAAGTCTAACACTAATACAAGTACGAACGCTAATGCTAACAGCAATTCTAAAAATACTAATAATAACACAAACAGCAATACAGGAACTAACAATAACAGCAACACTAGTAATAATAATAGTGGTTCTAATTCTAATAGTAATACTGGCAATAGCAATAATAATAACACTAACACTAATACCAATAATAAAGGTATGCGTAATATGACAACAGCCCAAATTGTTGATGAAATGGGTATAGGTATAAATTTAGGAAACACCTTTGAATCATGCGGAAGCTGGATTAATAACAGTAGTGTCACTAATTATGAGATTGGCTGGGGTAGTCCAAAAATAACACAAACCCTAATAAAAGGCTATGCTAATGCAGGCTTTGGTGTGCTTAGAATTCCTGTAGCTTGGTCAAACATGATGGGTAATAATTACACCATTAATAAGGACTACATGGCTAGAGTTAAACAAGTATGCGACTGGGCAATTGATAGTGGTATGTACGTTATTGTAAATGTTCATTGGGATAGTGGTTGGTGGGAAGAATTCCCTACTAACAAAACCGAATGTATGAAAAAATATACAAGAATTTGGGAGCAGGTATCAGCCGCATTTAAGGATTACGGAGACTACGTGATGTTTGAATCACTTAATGAAGAAGGTGGCTGGGACTCGGTTTGGAACAGATATAGCGGAAGTACCAACGGCAAAGCAACATCATATGGACTATTAAATGAAATTAATCAGAAGTTTGTTGATATTGTTCGTGGCTCTGGTGGGAACAACTCAAAACGACATCTTTTAATAGCTGGATATGTAACAGACATTTCCCTCACCTGCGACAAGCTTTTTGTTATGCCAAAGGATTCTCAAAAAAGATGTGCAGTGTCTGTCCATTATTATACTCCGTCAACCTTTTGCATACTTGAAAAAGACGAAAGCTGGGGCAAAGCCAGATATGATTGGGGCACTCAATCAGATATAAATGAGCTTAAAAAATACATGAATCTCATGAAAACCAATTTTGTTGATAAAGGCATACCAGTTATAATTGGTGAATATGGCTGTCCTATTAAAAACAAAGACCCCGAATCCGTTAGACTGTTTTTGACATCAGTTTGCCGTGAAGCATATAGTCGTGGAATGTGTCCTGTACTTTGGGATACAACTAATACATTTTACAATAGAAACACATACAAAATGATTGACTCACAGCTTGAAAAAGCATTTAAAAACATCGCTAAATAATAAAACATAAAAAGCTTGAGTATTCAAGCTTTTTTATTTTAGAATTTTCCAAACCGGATACTAGGTATTTTAGGTAAACAAACTGTATAAATCACTTCATAAAAAACATTTATAATACATTTAATATTTATAACACATCATGATTTAGTGGGCTTTTACTAGCTTAATATGCAATAATAT
>JAAZIT010000127.1 GCA_012800685.1 Clostridiales bacterium | reverse complement strand
ATTTTTCCTTGCCACATACTGAACAAATCCAATGGTGAGTGGTTTTTGTGGTAGGATTAGAATAACCAACCACGATGTTGCAAGAGCCGTGAGTGCACTCTCCGTGTTCTGAGTTTCTCATATGTTCTTCTATACCTGCGCAATCAAGGTCATCAAGGATAGCGTTACATTTAGCACATACTTCATGGTATTCATAAATTGGTTCACCAGGAATAGTTTCAGTTTCTGGATGGTCTACGTAGTCGTGGTTTCCGGTAGCTGGGATTGTCTCTGTATAGCTGTCTCCGCAGCTGCAAGTGTAGGTTTCGGTTCCAGATTTGACACAAGTTGGCTGAGACGTTACGGTTGATTTATAACTATGCTTATGCTTTGACTCTGGTTTTGGTGTTGGCTTCGCTGGTGTAGGTTTCTTTGTTTCCTCAGTGGTTGCTGGAGTTTTGGTTTCCTCAGGCTTTTTGGTTTCCTCCGGCTTTTTGGTTTCCTCAGGCTTTTTGGTTGTTTCCTTAGCTACAGTAGTTTCATCTTTTGTGACATTTGAAGAAGCGGTTTCAACTGTTTCCTTCTCAGTATCGGTTGATGTTGCCACTACCTGTGGAGTAGGGTCTTCTACTTTGTTAGCTTCCTTGTAGGCTTTTACTCCAAAAAATGTTCCAGCTGTAATTGCGATAACTCCAATAACTGAAGCAATGATAATGTTTCTCTTTTTTGTGTTGATTTTAAATGTCTTGTTTTTCATTTAGTTTCCCCCTAAAATTTTCACTCACTTTTAAATTGTAAATTTGCTATATAGAAATTCGCTTAATTTAATTTGTAAATTAATATTGTATATATGCTATATAGAGTTTCACAAAGTTGTATATGTAATAGTAATAAATTAATTATAGGTTTAGTGAGTAAATTTTTCTTGTTTTTTTGTGAGTAGATTTTTTTGTTTTATTGTATTTTCTTGAAATTTACCTATTTAAAATTTTACTATTTTTTGTGACTATTTATAGATATTATATATAGTAGTATACAATATACATTTGGTTAGAGATAAGGAGAGATAAGGAGAGATAAGGAGAGATAAGGAGTGATAAACCAAATGTTAAATTTGTTATAGTTTATTATACACAGTGGGTTTGTGTTTGTAAACACTTTTCAATATACAAATATACATAGTTTAAAAATTTTCTACGGTCTGCCTTCGGCACCGTCGAAAATTACATCCCTAAATTTTTCTATATCAATTATTTTAGGTACACGAAGCATAGTAATTCTATCAAGTCCAATCATGCCTTCACCCTTATTTAATTTTGTATTTATATTAGGAATATCTACCCCCACACCAAAAGTTGCATTTAAAATATTGCTTTGTGCATTACCCAATAAAATTTTTGTAAGATTACTTCTAGTAGTTGAATTAATATTTTCTGTGCCTGCTGACTGTAATACAATCATTAAATGAATATTTGACTGTCTAGCAAGTACACTAATATTTTTAACTACTCGCTCTAATTCTTCTTTTTGCTTTTTATCAAGTGAAGATTGCAATGAAATATATTCTTCAATTACTACTAACATAGGTTTATATCCTATATCTACAGCTAATGTGCGTGGATTTTTATCTAATTCAGGTTGTAATGCTTGCATTCTATTATTCATTTCAGATTCCACAGATTGCAATTTTTTTACTATATCATCTATCTCATAACAATAATCGGTAAAATCTCTGTATAGCCCATAGGAACGCTTTAAATCACATATTACAACTTCCCACCCTTTAATTATTGCTTGAATAACTAATTCATTTGCAAAATAAGATTTACCCGAACCAGTAGAGCCACTAATTAAAAAATGTGGATAATCATTCACATTAAGAATATGCTTTCTGTCAAAATATAAATCT
>JAAZIT010000126.1 GCA_012800685.1 Clostridiales bacterium | reverse complement strand
TATTAGTTAGATTAGACACATTAGCCAAAACGTTTAGCAAACTAGTTGACACGCAACAGTTACAATGACTAATTGCAGACTGATAAAACTCAAAATTGAATTATTATAATTACAGTAAACAGGATTACAGCATTAAATCATTATTAGTATAAAAAAACACAAAGCGTTTAGAGAATAATCTAAACGCTTTGTTTAATTAAAATCTCCCTTAGATTTAATTCTAAGGGAGAATATTTTATAAGTATTTATCAGGGTCAACCTGTACATTGTTTATACGAATTTCGAAGTGTAAGTGAGGGCCTGTTGACCATCCAGTTGAACCGACAGTTCCAATAACTTGTCCTTGTTTAACCTCTTGTCCTACTGAAACATTTATTGATGTAGCATGAGCATATAAAGTTATAAAACCGTTGCCGTGGTCTATTACAACATGTCTTCCGTATCCACCACCACATTTACATGATTTATTTATTTCTTTTTTATAGTTGTGTGGACAAGAATTTGACACCCTTATAACCTTACCACTATCTGAAGCAACAATGTTCGCGCCGTTAATTCCACTCTGTGAGATGTCTATCCCTTTGTGCATTGAACCCCAACGCCAACCCATGCCATATGTTATTTTGTAATATCCAGGAACAGGCCATAAGAATACTCCAGAACCACTAGGTCTATTACTACTGCTACTGCTTCCGCCAGTGCCCGAATTGCCTGGTTTTTGATTATTTTTCTTAGCTTCCTCTTCAGCTTTTTTACGAGCTTCTTCTTCAGCTTTTTTTCTAGCTTCCTCTTGTTTAATTAAATCATCAATAATATCATCTAATTCTGATTCATACTGATGTATAATATCGTGAGAATCATGTGCATCATCAAGTGAGGCTTGATATTGGTCTATTTTTTCCTCACTGCTAGAATACAAATCCGTTAGCTTTATACGTTGAGCGGTTTGCTCTTCTTTGCTAATTTCATAAGCGGTCTGTTGCTCTTCTAATTCTGCCATTTGATTGTTTAGGGCAATCTCCTGTGATTCAAGTTGTTTTGTCAAGTCAATTAATTCTGCTATAATTGCATTGTCATGATCAGCAACTCTTTGAACAAGCTCATATCTCATTAACATATCATAGAAATCAGATGAGTTTAAAAGAATATTACCATATGAATCATCACCAGATATGTACATTGCACGAAGTCGTGCCATAAATTCATTTTTGTTTGTTTCAATTTGTGCTTTTTTATCAGCAATGTCAGCTTGTGTATTTGCAATATCATCTTCACATTTTTTGATTTTTGTATTAATCTCAAAAATGTGGGTGGTAAGCAACTCAAGTGTGTCCTCTACAGTATCAATCTGTGCGGAAATATTTGATTGGGTAGCTTTTTCATTATCAAGAGCTGCTTGATCTTTAGCAATTTGAGCATCTAACTCGGCTTGCTTCTTTTTATAATCATCAAGTTGTTTTTGATATCCACTAATTTTATCCGCTGCTGAAGTAGCGCTAGTGGATAGTTGATAATTTTTTGATGAATTACTTACAAACATAGTTGCAGCTAACACAAATGCAGCGGTAATTGCAACAATCCTTTTAAGTTTGTTTTTAAATTTCATGATTTGCCCCTCCCAATAAGGTTTCGGGTTTGTTGTTCTTGTTCTTTTTTATTCATATATTTATACCTTGCAATATTTTCTTGTGCTTATTGTAGTACCCAAAGCACCGATTATGGCACCTGAAAGTATATAAGCTAGTGTTAAATATTTCGAAATATCCCCAAATGAATATATTGAAGTAAGTCCAATAGTTGAGAATATCTTAACGCTATTTGAAGTAACTAGGTTGTAAATACTTTCGTATACAAACTTAGTCAGTCCTAAAGAAGCAAGACCAGCTAAAACGCCTACTAACATTCCCTCAATAAAGAAAGGAATTCGGATAAATGAATTTGTTGCACCAACATATCGCATAATGTTAATTTCTTTTCTTCTTGAGAAAACACTTGCTCTAGTTGTGTTAGAAATAATAATCAGGCAAACAATAACTAAAGTGATAACAATAGCAGCACTAACAAGGGTTAGTATGTTTCTGATGTTGATAAATATCTCTGCATATTCGTTGGGAGATTTTACCTTTTCAACATTTGGAAATGCTGAAATTTGAACTGAGGTAGTATTTAAAGATTCTAAATCTTGTATTTGAACTCTATATGTATCTGGAAGTGGATTTTCCTCATCGTAAGGGAATAAATCCTTTTGGTCACCAGACATATTTTCAACCATGCTCTTCCAAGCTTCATCTCTTGAGAAGAAGTTGCAAGCCTCAATATTAGCTAAGCTCTCGATACTTTTACCGAGTGAGGTTATTTCTTCTTGAGTGGTTCCGTCATTTATAATAACAACAATTTCGTTTTTGCTTTCTAGTGAATCAACTATTCTTGAAAGATTAATTGATAGCAGTAATGTTAGACCAACAAGAAGCAGAGAAACAAGCATTATACAAAATGAAGCAAATGACATCATTCTATTTTTCCAAATGCCTTTAGCACCCTGTCCAATAAGTCCTGTGAAAGTGGTTGCTCTCATTACTCGTCACCTCCAACAACTTTATCAATTGTAACATTTCCAGCGTCGAGACGAATAATTCTTCCTCCGAAATGAACAACGTTGTCCAAATCGTGGGTTACAACAATTACTGTAGTACCGCAAGCGTTGATACCCTTAAGAAGTTCAAAAATTCCATATTTAAGTGCGGGGTCTACGTTAGCCGTAGGCTCGTCCGCAATAAGAAGCTGAGGATCATTAACGAGTGCCCTAGCAAGTGCTACACGCTGTTGCTCTCCACCTGAAAGCTCTTCTGGTAAAGATGAAGCCTTGTGAGAAAGTCCAACAAGCCCTATCACATAAGGAACACGTTTTTTTATGTATTTTTTAGGTGCGTCGATGCATTTCATTACAAATGCAATATTTTCATATACTGTCATTGTAGGGATAAGTCGATAGTCTTGAAAGACTACTCCAATTGTTCTTCTTAGCATAGGAACTCTTCCACGTCGTAGCTTAGTTAGGTTAAATCCATTTACGGAAACCTGTCCAGCAGTTGCGTCAATTTCCTTTTGGAGAAGCTTAATAAGTGTGGATTTACCAGCACCAGATTCGCCTACCACAAAAACGAAATCCCCGTCATTAATTGTTAAATTGATATTGTTTAGAGCGTCTACTCCCGTTGAGGAGTAAGTTACAGACACATCATTAAATTCTATCAAGGAAAAACACCGCCTTCAAATTTAAATAATGGTCACAGTATTAGAAAATTATATGCAAAAACGAAAGCCCTTCAAAATAAAAATCTTGTCAGGGCTTTTGCAAGTCTAAACTTGGTTTTGTATTATGGTTAAAGTAGAATTGTTAGAATTTCACAGGGTTAGCAGAAAGATATTTTCTAACCATAAGTGCAATCTTAAAAATAATAGCATGATCAAATTCTCTCAAATCAAGACCTGTAAGCTTTTTAATCTTTTCTAATCTGTATACCAAAGTATTTCTGTGTACAAATAGTTTTCTTGATGTTTCTGAAACGTTTAAATTGTTTTCAAAGAAACGCTGGATAGTGAATAGAGTTTCGTGATCCAAAGTTTCGATAGAACCCTTTTTAAATACTTCCTTTAGGAAAGTTTCGCAAAGAGTTGTTGGAAGGTGATAGATTAAACGAGCGATACCTAAGTTGTCGTAAGAAACGATAACCTTGTCCGTATCAAATACCTTTCCTACCTCAAGTGCAGTCTGAGCCTCTTTAAATGAGCGAGCTAAATCCTTAACGCCCTCAACAACAGTACCAATACCAACGTTTACACGAGTATAGAATTCACTGCTAAGAGTGTCTGAGATTGAACGAGCAAGCTTTTCAAGGTCTTTAGGTTCAACACCTGATTTAACTTCCTTAACGAGAACAATATCGGATTCAGTAATATTAAATACAAAATCTTTATTTTTATCAGGAAATAGGTTTTGAATAACATCATAAGCTGAAACATCGTTTGTAGAAATAATTCTTATTAAAAGAACCACTCTTGAAACATCGGAGCTAAAGTGAAGCTCTCTAGCCTTAATGTGAATATCACCAGGCAAAACGTTATCAAGAACAACATTCTTTATAAAATTGTTTCTGTCATATTTCTCATCATAATATTGCTTTATACTTGAAAGAGTAATAGCAAGAATACTTGCATATTTAGCGGCAACTTCATCTGTACCCTCAACAAAGACAGCATAATCTGGCTTAATGTGAGTACCGAATGGCTTATATGTGTAACCATCTCTTACGAAAATATCGTGAGAGTCGCTTAAATCTAGCGAAACGAACTCATTTGTTGTGCCAATCTGTGCCAAGTCAGAACATGCGATAATTGATGCGTTTTCGTCTATTACACCTATAACACAATCAATTGTGTCACGCATTTGATGAACTACGCTTTGAAATAATCTGTTGGACATATGTTTTTCCCCTCTACATGCAAATTTGGTTTTTATTAAATTGAAATTATACTATTTAATATACGGTAAATAGTATCAGTTTTTAGCATTAAACTTTGCAGAATACCTTGTCACCGTAAATATAAATATACTTATAACTACTATAATACCAAAAATCTGAGAAATATGCAAGTGATTTTCAGTAAAAATAATCAAAAACCCTAAATAGCAAAATAAAGCTAAAGCTAATATCATTGATATATTACAGATTGTAACACATTTTATTCGTGATTGTGTTAATAATGTGTTAAATGACATTGAAAATGGTGGAAAATATGTTGAAAACAACAGTTTATTACAAAAAGTAACGGAATGCCTGTAACTTTTTGTAATAGTTGGGTGCTATTCCAGATGTAAAAAGATAAAACAAATAATTTTGAATAACTATCTTTACTAGATAAAAACAGCAATAAAGACAAAATGCAGATACACCCAAAGGCATATCTGCAATAAATAATCTGCTATTTTGTTAGTTTAAGCTATAGATAAAAATCTAATTAAGCTTTTTCGTCTGCGAAACCGCTATCAACTAAATCAACTAGACCATTAACAGCCAATTGCTCATCAGAGCCATCAGCAATAATTCTGATAGATGATCCACCAATGATACCTAGAGAAAGAATTCCCAATAGGCTCTTAGCATTTACTCTTCTATCTTCTTTTTCAATCCAAATTGATGATTTAAATTCATTAGCTTTCTGGATAAAGAAAGTTGCTGGGCGAGCGTGAAGACCAACTTGATTCTGTACAACTACATCTCTTACGAACATATAATATCTCTCCATTCAAAATTATAACGTTTATCTGAATTTCAAAAATTAGATAAACAAGAAATCTATAAAATAATTTCTTATCCTTATACTAGTATTATACTAGTTATGTTTGTCTTAGTCAACGATTAAATATGCACAAAGACACCATTTAGGCTAAATTTCTGCTATTTGATTATACTGGGATATAAAACTACAAGCGTATTTGTCTATTTTCACTAATGCTGTTGGAAGATTTAAAACAATTTATCTAAAAACTTTTAACATTGTCCCAAAATGCCGTAGGTTTTCCATTTTTTAATGCTTTGAGTTTGGTAAAAATTTTAGCAAAAACACCCTAGGTTTAAGAGCAAATGCTATAACAATGTTAATGAAATCCACCTATTATAAAGAGAAATTTAAAAGGTTTTATGACCTATAGAATAATATCCTTTTAATGTGAAATGCTTGTCTTAAAATAAAGTAGTTTAAAACAAGTATTTTTACTATTCTGTGGAAACAAACAGATTTAAAACGCTTAAATAATATGGCTTTTTAAAACCCTTTATTTATTTTTTTCGTCAATATAGTTTTTTAAAATATTTTTATCTTTTTTATCGAGCTTTTCAAAATCCAAAAGCTCTGGACGTTTTTCATATGTGGTGATAAGGCTTTGTTCATGTCGCCATGACGCTATATTTGCGTGATGTCCTGATAAAAGAATTGGCGGAACTGTTTTGCCCTGCCAGATTTCTGGTCTTGTGTACTGTGGATATTCAAGAAGTCCATTATAATGAGATTCATCTTCATAACAATCTGAACGTGATAGTACCCCGTCAATCATACGGACAATGCTATCAATAAGGACTAAAGCTGGAAGCTCGCCCCCAGTTAGAACATAATCCCCAATAGAAATTTCCTCATCAACAATTTCGTCCAAAACACGTTGATCCACGCCCTCGTAGTGACCGCAGAGTATAAAGATGCTGTCCATTTTAGATAGCTCGATAGATTTTTGCTGTGTCAAGGTTTTTCCTTGAGGAGACATATAGATAACATGAGGCCTGTCTCTTCCTTCTGTTATAGCCTTAAAGCAGTTCCATATAGGCTCTGCCTGCATTAACATCCCCTGTCTTTCGCTATATGGAGTATCATCAACACGCCTATGCTTGTCCAAGGTATAGTCTCTTATTTGGTGGCAATTTATTTCAAAAAGCTCTTTTTTTCTTGCTCTTCCCACAATGCTTTCTGAAAGATAATTTTCACACATTTCAGGGAAAAGGGTAGCGATGTCAATTCTCAACATTAAATCTCCTGTACAATATTCTTAGTCCTCAAAAAGCCCTTCAAGAGGCTTAATGATCATTATTCCGTCTTCTAAATTAGTTTCAATAACAACCTCTGGGATCGCAGGAACATAGATTAGCTTGCCTTTTTCTGTTTCAATATGATAAATGTCATTAGCACCAGTTTCACTCACATCTGTGATTTTACCATAAACCTCGCCAGTGTCCAAATCCTTAACTGTCAATCCCACAAGATCTTGAATGAAGTAACAGCCCTCATCAAGCTCAACCTCGCTACGATTCATATAAAGAACTCTATTTCTAAGCTTTTGTGCGTCCTCAACAGTGTCACAGTCTTTTATTTTCATAACAACAAGATTTTTCTGAACTCTTGCACTTAATATTTCTATTCCATCTCCACTTTTCCAGTAAAGTGTGTCAAACTCAGTTAAAAAGTCAGGTGAGTCACACCAAGGATGAACCTTAACCTCGCCATTAAGTCCGAAAACGGAAACTATTTTTCCTATTTCAAGATATTCTTTCATAAAATAATTCCTTTCGCCTTTATTATTCGTTATTGTATCATAATCATAGTTAAAAATCAATTGTTATTTTTGGTTTTACAGAAAACTTCCCCCGAAGGTTAAATTCAAGGGAAGTAAATATTTATTTTGTAATTATTTAACTTAGTAATCTTGTTATTATAAGACTATAAACTATAAAACTATGAAGTTATCAAATATATTAGCCTACCCATATAATTACTTCGCTGCTCGCCTGTTTTATGAGCTTAGTCCGTTACTTTAATTACTTAGTTACTCGCTTAGTTTATGCGTTAGGCTTGTTACCTAATAATTTAGTTACTTAACTTAGTTTGTGAAATTAGTCCACTATCCAGTAATCTGTAATCTAATTATTTGCTACTTAGTCACTGCGAAAGCTAGAATTTGGAATGTCTTATCCTCTGAACCCTCAGCCATTTTAATTTCTACTGTATAATCCTTAACTGTTACGTCCATAACGATGTTAAATATTCCAGGATCACCCCAGCCACCTGATTGTATTCCACTTACTTCAAGCTCTGAAATTACTTCATCACCATTTTTAACGGTAACAACAACTGTACCAAGATTCCCTGTGCTGTTTTCTCTAAAAATTAAATTAACAAAAGCACCACTAACCTTGTTAAACACAATTGGCTCGTTATTGCCATCATTGTTGTAAGTCCAACCATTATTAAAGCCTGCTGTTTGCGAGCCTTCGGTAAAGCTACCTAAACTCTCTGGAACAATTTCGGTGTTCTCTAAAAGAGAAGCTTGCTCCTGTCTAGCTGTAAATATAGCGTTTTGAGGCAATGGATTTTCTTCTGTTTGCTTTTGGTCGGCTATTGTGTTGTAGTAATTTTCTATCATTTCGCTAACAAGCTTATGACCACTAATATTAGGGTGGGATTGGTCGTCAGAAAAATCCTTCCAAGTCATTCTTTCATTTTCAAACATATATGTTA
Source organism: Clostridiales bacterium (assembly GCA_012800685.1). Classification (GTDB taxonomy): domain Bacteria; phylum Bacillota; class Clostridia; order Oscillospirales; family Ruminococcaceae; genus JAAZZIT01. Next base: position 8,859 of record JAAZIT010000126.1, on the reverse strand, counting down.
GAGCATCAGCATAGCTAATTATCGGAAGCTGGTAATACTCTCCAATTTGTTTCATGTACTCTTGTGAAGTGTGTCCATTTTCAGTAATTGACATTAAAAGAACAACTGCAATATCCTTATCGTTCTGTAAAAGGTTTCGCACCATACTCTCATAAGCATCTTTAAATGCTGCATCGCTTCCGTCGTTCACGGCGAATTCAATAAAAACAACATCTGGGTTATGAACTAAAACATCTCTCTCAAGCCTTAATACACCGAGCTTTGAGGGCGTTCCACTTAGTCCTGCATTTACAAACTTAACATTTTCATCGATTCCGAATTTTTCGGCAAAGTACTTATAGGAAAGTGCTGCGTAGCATTCTTCTGCATTTGCACCAACACCCTCTGTAATAGACCCGCCGATATAAGCAACAGTAACCTCGTCACCATTTTTTGCAGCAGTGATTTTATTCATCATTCGAGTGGTGTTTCCGTACGAAGTCATTGATTTGTTAATCATGGCTTTGTGCCATTCTTCATCAGTTTCAGGGGCTTTTTCTTCCACACTTTCTAAAGATGAGTCGTCTTTCTTAGAGTTAGAATCGCCTTTGGGGTCGTTACTGCAAGAAGTAAACAGCATTGTTGTCATTAAAACTGCTATAAGACCTGCAACAAATCTTTTTATAACCATATTTATACTTCCTTTTTTATTAACTTTAACTATTATTATGAATAGTTAAATATATTATATCATAAAAAAGAAAAATAAGAAAGGGCTATCTCATTAGAGATAGCCCTTTAATAAATCAAATTTAGTTTACAAGTGCCTTTTCAGTTTCCTTATCAAAGATATGGATTCTGTTAGGGTCAATAGCAATCTTGATTGTGTCCTGAGGACGAGCAGTTGAACGAGGTGAAACTCTAGCTGTTAGAGGAATATCTAAACAAGTTAGGTATAGATATGTCTCAGCACCCATCATTTCAGTTACTTCAACAGTTGCTTCAATAACACCAGTTTTAGCTGATGAAAGGAACATTTCTTCGTCATGGATACATTCTGGACGAATTCCTAAAACAATTTCTTGATCAACTAGTGGTTCAAGAATTTCAACATCAGACTTAGATTCTGGAACTTCAACATAGTACTTAACAGCCTGTGAAGTCTTAGTATCTTCTGTACCAAATTCAACTGTGTACTTACCGTCGATTTTAAGAAGCTTAGCATCGATAAAGTTCATTTGTGGTGAACCGATAAATCCAGCAACGAACTGGTTTACAGGGCTCTGATATAGGTTGGTAGGAGAGTCGACTTGTTGGATGTAACCATCCTTCATAACAACGATTCTGTCACCCATTGTCATAGCTTCTGTCTGGTCATGAGTTACATAGATAAATGTAGTTCCAAGTTTCTTATGGAGCTTAGAAATCTCTGTTCTCATTTGAGCACGAAGCTTAGCGTCTAGGTTTGATAGAGGCTCGTCAAGTAGGAATACTTGAGGCTCACGAACAATAGCACGTCCTAAAGCTACACGCTGTCTTTGTCCACCTGAAAGAGCCTTAGGCTTTCTGTCAAGTAGATGTGAAATGTCAAGGATTCTAGCAGCTTCCTCAACTTTTCTTGCAATTTCGTCTTTAGGTACTTTTCTAAGTTTTAGACCAAATGCCATATTCTCAAAAACTGTCATATGTGGGTACAAAGCATAGTTCTGGAAAACCATCGCAATGTCTCTGTCCTTTGGAGCAATATCGTTAACTAATCTGTCGCCGATGTATAGCTCACCTTCACTGATTTCTTCCAAACCAGCAATCATTCTGAGTGTAGTGGATTTTCCACAGCCTGAAGGGCCAACCAGAATAATGAATTCCTTATCCTTAATTTCAATGTTGAAATCGGAAACAGCGATAACGCCGCCAGGATATTTCTTGTAAATCTCTCTTAATGATACACTTGCCATCTCTTAAAAGGACCTCCCTGTTATTTATTTATACTAATTGTATTTTAAATTAGCTATGTTATAATAATAACAAATTAATCCCAGTTATTCAAGTGTACTTTTAACTAAAGATTAAAATGTTCATTTATTTATATTGACGAATATTCACTAAAAATTTCAATGTCAAGAACTTTCAAGAATTAAATCAACAAAATTCTTTCAACATCTTTGTGCAAAAGTACCAACCACTCTCCAAGCGCCAAATTTTCGTCTAAAGAGAGCCCTCCGATAGAAATTCGTTTAAGAAAAACCACTTTGTTTCCTAGGGTTTCAAACATACGCTTAACTTGATGATACATTCCCTGATGAAGAATTACATAACAAGAATTTGGGTTGTTACTAATTGGAATCAGCTCTGAGGGTTTACAAATATCTCCGTTATCAATTTCCATCCCTGATGAGAATATTTTAATATAATCATTTCCAATTGGCTTTTCAAGTTCAACATAATACTTTTTTGGGACATGATTTTTGGGCGAAAGCATTTTGTGAGAAAGCTCGCCGTCATCGGTAATTAGAACAAAGCCCTCAGTGTCCTTGTCAAGCCGTCCAGCAGGAAAAAGTCCCTTTCTTTGAAGCTCTTTTGGAAGAAGAGAAAGAACTGTTGGCGACAGTCCGTCTCTTGTTGAACAAACATATCCCTGAGGTTTATTTAGCATAATATATATATACTTATTGTATGAAATTTCATTGCCTTTTACAGATATAATATCTAATTTAGGATTAACTTTATCGTCAGACCTTTTGGCAGGAATACCATTAACAGTAATTAGATTTTTTTTGCAAAGTTCTTTGACGTCTTTTCGTGACAAATTACCAACTTGAGATGATATAAATCTGTCTAGTCGCATTAGTTCAGCCATAGCTAGCTCCTTAATAAACTTATTAATTATTTTCTATGATGATTATAACATAAAACAATAAAATTTTAAAGGGTTTGTCATTAATTTGTCCTTTAGGACATATACATTAACAAAACTAGTATGAAAGCAGGGAAGAGATATGTTTATTAAAACCTTTAAGGTGAGAAAGCCAGGGTTTGTGCTGCTTGCAGCAGGTGCTGTTATTCTTGCAATTATTGTAATTATGATAGTCTTAACTGGCGGAAAAAATCAGGAATACACCATGAAAAATGAAAAGGACAGACAAAGCTTTTTATCAGAAATGGGCTGGGAGGTTTCAGCAGAGTATTTAGAATGCAAGGTAGTAATTATTCCCTCTGAATTTAATGACGTGTATAAAGAGTACAACTCAATGCAGAAGGAGCAAGGCTTCGACCTAGCGAAATATAAAGGTAAAACAGTTGAGATTTTTACATATGAGGTGAAAAACTATCCTGAGCACAAAAAGAACATGGTATGTAATATTATGATATATGAAGGTGTGCTTATTGGCGGTGATGTATCATGTATTGAGGTTGACGGATTTATGCAAGGGCTAAAGTGTAGCACTTAAATCCAAAACACCATATACTGTAAAAGAGAGTTTGAGTATTTAAAATCTTTTGAAAATAGTTTTGGTGTTTAGTAAATGTATAAACAAAAGCATTATTTAAACAATTCGAAGCGATATGTTTCGAAAACCACCAAACCCTCTCCGATTTAAGAATTAAAAAACCGAACGGGTGACATGATTTATATTGTGTTGCCCTTTTGTTTTGCATAAATTTAGATTATTTAGACAAATTAATATAAAACCCTGTTCATTAAAACTGCCGTTTTATGAAGAATTTAATCGAATTTGTCTATGTTACACAAAATATTAAACAGAAAAAGGCTTAAAATTTATATAAAAACTACTTGACAGAATGAGAAAAAGGTATTAAACTATAATTAGCACTCGAGGAGTGGGAGTGCTAACACTTAAAACATTACAGTGCTAAAAACAGAATGCTTAGGGAGGGGTGTGTGATTTGGATGATAGAAAAGTTAGTATTTTAACAGCAGTTGTTGATGAGTATATTGTTACAGGTGAGCCTGTAGGTTCTAAGGCGGTTATGAAGTACGTAAAGGCATCATCAGCAACAATCCGAAATGAAATGGCAGAGCTTGAGAAGCAAGGCTATTTAGAACAACCCCACACATCAGCAGGGCGTATACCCACATACAATGGGTATAGACTATATGTAGATCAGCTTATGGATAGAAATCCGCTCTCCAAGGAAGAAATTGACATACTTGATGCAATGATTCCCGAGGATTTTACCAGTGAAGATGAAATCATTGAGTCGGCATCTGCGGCATTAGCTGAAATAACCAAATGCGCTACGGTTGTTTCAAACTCAGCTCCAAGGTTTTCAATAATATCAAAGGTAGAGGTTATTCCAACGGGGAAGCGGATGTACGTAATACTGCTTATAACTTCATCTGGTTCAATTAAGAACAAGATTTGTAGATTGCAGTTTGACTTAACCACTGAACAACTTGAGTTTTTCTCAAACTTCATGGCTGAACATCTTGAGGGAATTGCTATTGACGATATTTCTGATGAGCTGTTAGAACGGCTTGAAGAAGCAATGGGAACCTATATGATGACGCTTTCTCCATTAATCGCTGAGATATATAGTATGTCTCAAGAAATAGGTGGAAAAGATGTAACAATGTCGGGTGAAAAGAATTTGTTAACCTGTAAGGAATTTGATCAAAATGAGATTATTACATTTCTTGACAACAAGAAGGAGATAGCAAAGCTACTTGATGAATCCTTTAGCGGACTTCATGTAATGTTTGCACCTGAGGCAGATAGCTTTATAATTAACAATTCAAGCTTAATTACATCATCCTATGAGAAAAAGGGAAAGACAGCGGGAACATTAGGTTTGATAGGGCCAATGAGGCTTGATTATCAAAAATTTATACCGTATCTTGAATATTTTACAAACAAGATTACCCAGCTAATGTCCGAAGACGATGACGAGGAGGAAACCTAGAAAAATGGGAGATAAAATCAAAGAAACTAATGAGACAGAAGAAATTTTAGAAAGAGAACCTTCTTCAGAGGAGACAGAAGAGTCCCTCGAGGGAAAAGTTGAGGAGACGGAGGTATCTGAGGAGGAGACAGAATTGAGTAAGGCGAAAAGAGAGCTTGAGGAGCAAAAGGAAAAATATCTCAGACTCATGGCTGAATACGACAATTTCAGGAAAAGAAGTTCAAAGGAGAGAATTGAGCTAACTGGAGTAGTAAAGGGGAACACTGTTTCCGAAATACTTCCGATTATAGATAATTTTGAGAGAGCTTTAGCGGTTGAGACAGCTGATGAAAACTATAAACAAGGTATTGAAATGATATTTAATCAGTTTTCAGAGTCGTTAAAGAGACTTGGAGTAGAGGTTATTGATCCGGTTGGAAAAGAATTTGATCCAAATGAGGCTAACGCAATTAATCAAGTAGAGGATGAGAATTATGGTGAAAACATAGTATGCTCATGCTTTCAAAAGGGCTATAAAATCGGAGACAAGGTAATTCGCTACGCAATGGTAGTGGTAGCAAATCCTTAAATAGTAGAGAAAACAAATATTAGTTATTATTAAAATTAATAATAAATTTATATAAACCAAAAATGAGAAAGGTTGATAATTTTATGGGAAAAGTTATTGGTATTGACTTAGGAACAACAAACTCTTGCGTTGCAGTTATGGAAGGCGGAGAATCAGTTGTTATTGCTAACAGCGAAGGCGCTAGAACAACACCTTCAGTAGTAGGTGTTTCAAAAACAGGAGATAGATTAGTTGGACAGGTTGCTAAAAGACAGGCTGTAACAAACTATGAAAACACAGTTCTTTCTATTAAGAGACATATGGGTAGCGATTTTAAAGCTCATATGGCTGGGAAAGAATACACACCACAGGAAATTTCAGCAATGATTTTGCAAAAGCTAAAAACTGATGCTGAATCATACCTAGGTGAAAAGGTAACAGAGGCTGTTATTACAGTTCCTGCTTACTTTACAGACGCACAAAGACAAGCAACTAAGGACGCTGGTCAAATTGCTGGTCTAACAGTTAAAAGAATTATAAATGAGCCAACTGCTGCTGCTTTGGCATATGGTATTGACAAGGAAGACGACCAAAAGGTTATGGTTTACGACCTTGGTGGTGGTACATTTGACGTTTCAGTTATCGAAATGGGCGACGGTGTTACAGAGGTTCTTTCAACTGCTGGTAACAACAAGCTTGGTGGAGATGACTTTGATGACAAGATTATCCAGTGGATGGTTTCTGAATTTAAATCTCAAGAGGGCATTGATTTAACTAAGGATAAAATGGCTATGCAAAGACTAAAGGTTGACGCTGAAAAGGCTAAGATTGAGCTTTCTGCTACTACCTCGACAACTATTTCACTTCCATTTATTTCAGTTGATGAAACTGGACCAAAGCACCTTGAGCTAACACTTACACAGGCTAAGTTTAACCAAATGACAGCCGACTTAGTTGAGGCTACAATGGGTCCTGTTAGACAGGCACTTTCAGATAGCGGACTTTCAGCTAATGATCTCCATAAGGTTCTTATGGTTGGAGGTTCAACAAGAATTCCAGCAGTTGTTGAAGCTGTTAAGAAATTTATTGGTAAAGAACCATTTAAGGGGATTAACCCTGATGAGTGTGTTGCTATTGGCGCTGCATACCAAGGTGGTGTTCTAGCTGGTGATGTTAAGGACGGACTACTTCTTCTTGACGTAACTCCACTTTCACTAGGGCTAGAAACAATGGGTGGTGTTTGCACAAAGATTATCGAAAGAAACACAACTATCCCAACAAAGAAATCACAGGTGTTCTCTACTGCTGCTGACAACCAGTCTGCTGTTGATATTAGAGTTCTACAGGGCGAAAGAGAATTTGCTAAGGATAATAAAGAGCTAGGAATGTTCCGTCTTGACGGTATTGCTCCTGCTCCAAGAGGAATTCCGCAAATTGAGGTTAGCTTTGACATTGACGCTAACGGTATTGTTCACGTTTCAGCTAAGGATTTAGGAACTGGAAAAGAACAGAATATTACAATTACATCATCAACAAATATGTCTAAGGATGATATTGATAAGGCTGTTCACGATGCAGAAGCATTTGCAGAAGAAGATAAAAAGAAAAAAGACGAAGTAGACACAAGAAATGGTGCTGACCAAATGGTATTCCAGTGCGAAAAAGCATTAGAAGAGTTTGGCGAAAAGGTTAGCGAGTCTGAAAAGACCTCAGTAACTGCAAAAATCGAAGCACTAAAAGAAGCTCTAAAGGGCGAAGATATTGAAATTATTAAAGCTAAACAGCAAGAGCTTGAGGCTGACTTCCAACAGGTAGCTACAAAGGTATACCAAGAGGCAGCTCAACAGCAACAGGCTGAGGGTGGTGCAGCTGATATGGGTGGAAACCCAACAGACACTTCATCTGGTTCAGCTGACGATAACGTAATTGATGCTGAATTCACTGATGCTGAATAATTAGCAAATTCACTATATACCTCCGTCATAATGGCGGAGGTAATATAGTGTTATTACATAATAATTCATGCCCCTTTTATTTGGTGGTTATGATTACAGGGAAATCAGTGCATTAGAATGGAGAAATTTATATGGCAGATAAACGAGATTATTACGAAGTCCTAGGCGTGTCTAAGGGCGTTGCCGATGACGAGCTAAAAAAGGCGTATCGTAAGCTTGCAAAGCAATATCACCCTGACCTCCACCCAGATGATAAGGAGTGCGAAGCTAAGTTTAAGGAAGCAAATGAAGCATATGAGGTTCTTTCTGATAAGGAAAAAAGAGCTAAATATGATCAGTTTGGTTTTGCTGGTGTCGACCCTAACTATGGTGCAGGGCAAGGCGGAGGCTTCGGTGGATTCGGTGGCTTTGACGATTTAGGCGATATCTTTGAAAGCTTTTTCGGTGGCGGATTTGGAGGAAGCTCAAGAAGAGGAGCAAACCCAAATGCAGCTAAACGAGGACAGGATATTAGAGCAAATATTATTATTGATTTTATGGAAGCGTGTAAGGGTAAAAAGACTTCCGTAAGAGTAAATAGAATGGAAAATTGTAAAGATTGTAACGGAACTGGTTCAGAATCAGGAGCAACAAAAAGTTGTCCAGATTGCCATGGAACAGGTACTGTTAATATTACTCAAAGAACACCATTTGGTGCTATGCAATCACAACAAATTTGTTCAAAATGTAGTGGTAAGGGTAAAATAATTGACAATCCATGTAAGAAGTGTTCTGGAAATGGTAGGGTTAGAAATGCTGTTTCAAGAGATATTGAAATACCAGCAGGTATTGATGATGGACAGACACTAAGGGTTGGAGGAGCAGGTGACGCTGGCACAAACGGTGGTCCAGCAGGAGACCTAAATATTTCTGTAACAGTTAGACCTGATGCTATATTTGAGCGTGATGGATACGATGTATGGACAGATGTCCCAATTACCTTTGCACAAGCTACCTTAGGTGATGAGGTTGTTGTCCCAACTGTTGACGGAAAGGTTAAATATAATATTCCTTCTGGAACTCAAAGTGGAACGGTTTTCCGTTTAAGAGGAAAGGGAATTAAAAAGATTAACCGTGCAGACAAGGGCGACCATTATGTTAAGGTGAGTGTAGAAATTCCAAAGAACTTGAGCAAGGATCAAGAAAAACTTCTACGTGAGTTTGACAAGTCTATGGAACAAAAAAACTATATTACTCGTCAAAGCTTTTTTGATAAAATTAAAGAGAAATTTAAATAAAGTCATAAATCATTACACTAAAAGCCTATCCTTGACTTAAAAGGATAGGCTTTTTTATATAATAAGTTAATGGCTAGACAGGTTTTTTAAAGAAAAAACAGAATTTTAAGCTTGATATTTAATGTTGAAACGGTAAAATATAAAGTTTAAGAACTGGCAATGCTGAAATTGTAAAATT
>JAAZIT010000125.1 GCA_012800685.1 Clostridiales bacterium | reverse complement strand
TGTTTTTTGATCTATTGAAATTGCAGGTGAAAGCCCTGAAATGGAATCAACATCAGGCTTTTCCATTTGTCCTAAGAATTGTCTTGCGTATGATGACAATGACTCCATATATCGTCTTTGTCCATCAGCAAATATAGTATCAAATGCTAATGATGATTTTCCAGAGCCTGATAGCCCTGTTAAAACAATTAGCTTGTCCCTTGGAAGTGTTAAACTAACATTTTTTAAATTATGTTCTCTAGCACCTTTAATTATTATTTCATTTTGAGCCATTTTGTTCTCCTAACTTCTATTTATCGCCCTTAAGCTCGTTTATTTTGTCTCTAAGGAATGCTGCATGCTCAAATTCTAATAGTTTAGCAGCCTCTTTCATTTGCCTTGTTAAATTATCCACAATGCGAGCTGTTTCTTGTTTGGTTAGTTTTGATTTCTGTCTTGCGGTATATTCAACTTCTTCCTTTGTTGAAATGTCAATTACATCTCTAACCTGCTTAATAATTGTTTTTGGAATAATACCATGCTTTTCGTTGTATTCCGTTTGGATTTTTCTTCGACGTTCAGTCTCAGTAATAGCTTTCTCCATTGAGCGTGTCACATGATCTGCATACATTATTACTTTTCCCTGCTCATTTCTTGCAGCACGACCAGTAGTTCGTACTAAAGCACTTTCCGAACGTAAAAAGCCCTCTTTATCAGCATCTAAAATAGCAACTAACGAAACCTCTGGAAGGTCCAAACCCTCTCTTAAGAGGTTTATTCCTATTAGTACATCAAATTCACCAAGTCTTAAATCTCGAATAATTTCCATACGTTCAATTGAATCAATATCATGATGCATATACCTAACCTCAACATTAAAGCCTTTAAGATATTCTGTTAAATCCTCAGCCATTTTTTTAGTTAGGGTTGTAACAAGAACTCTCTCATTTTTATCCACCCTTTCGTATATTTCCGAAAGAAGATTCTCAATTTGACCTAGTGTAGGTCGAACTTCAATTATTGGGTCTAAAAGTCCAGTTGGTCTAATAACCTGCTCAACAATCTGTTTCGAATTTTCTTTCTCAAAAGGACCAGGTGTAGCTGAAACAAATACAGCTTGATTTATATGGTTATAGAATTCTTCAAATCTAAGCGGTCTGTTGTCTAAAGCAGACGGAAGTCTAAATCCATAGTCAATAAGAGTTGTTTTTCTAGCTCGGTCTCCAGCATACATCCCCCTAACCTGCGGTAAGCTAACATGGGACTCGTCAACTACGAGCAAAAAGTCATCAGGGAAAAAATCTATTAACGTGTATGGAATAGAGCCACTAGGACGCCTTGAAAGAATCCTTGAGTAGTTCTCAACACCACTGCAAAATCCAACCTGCTCAAGCATTTCAATATCATAATTTGTTCTTTGGGCAATTCTTTGAGCCTCAATCAACATATCATTTTCTTTAAAATATTCAATACGCTCGTCAAGTTCTTCACGGATATCATCTAAAGCTTCGCCAATCTTATCCCTACCAACAACATAGTGGGTCGCTGGGAAAATTGCAACGTGATTACGAACATCGATTATGTCTCCAGTAATAACATTTACCTCGCTGATTCTCTCAACCTCATCACCAAAGAACTCTATTCTATAAGCTGAATCAGTGTGGCTTGAGGGATATATTTCAACAACATCCCCTCTCACTCTAAATTTATTTCTATCAAAACCAATATCGTTTCTTTCAAATTGAATTCCTACGAGTTGAGCTATTAATTCCTCTCTGCTCTTTTCCATTCCCTTTCTAATGGAAACAACCATTGCCTTATATTCAACAGGATTACCTAACGAATATATACACGACACACTGGCAACAACTATTACGTCACGTCTTTCAGTGACAGCAGTAGTCGCAGAATGCCTTAGCTTGTCAATTTCATCGTTTATTGAACTGTCCTTTTCAATAAAAACATCCTTGCTGGGAATATAAGCCTCAGGTTGATAATAGTCATAGTATGAGACAAAATATTCTACTGCATTATCAGGAAAAAACTCTTTAAATTCACTACATAGCTGTGCCGCTAAAATTTTATTGTGAGCGAGAACTAATGTGGGTCTGTTTACCTTTGCAATAACATTAGCCATTGTAAAAGTCTTTCCAGAACCAGTTACTCCAAGGAGAGTTTGCTCTTTATATCCCTTATTTAATCCATTAACTAATTTGTCAACTGCTTCAGGTTGATCGCCAGAAAGCTTATAATCTGATACTAATTTAAACATATTTTACCTCTTTCGGTGTTTTACAGCTTATCATTATATAGTTTATCGTTATATCTAGTTTTACCACAATAATATATTATAGGTAAAACTTATTATAAATTATTAAACAAAAAAAGAAATTTGTTCCTTATTAGAATAAGAATACAAATTTCTTTAAATAATTCCAAAGTGCATATAGTTTTTACAGTAAAAAATTACTATTTCATATTCTTTTCTGTTTCTTTCACTATATAAATTGGTCTGTTTTTAGTTTCTAAATAAGTTTTAGCTAAATATTGACCAATCACACCCATGCAGAGCAGTTGGACACCACTAAGAAATAGCATTATACAAATCATAGATGGCCATCCACCAGCAGGATCTCCAAACAATAGTGTTTTTAAAACTATAACTACAATTGCTATAAAAGCAACTATACATATAATAATTCCTAAAATTGATGCAATTGCAAGAGGAGCTGTAGTAAAAGCCACAATTCCCTCAACAGCATACATACAAAGTTTCCAGAAAGACCATTTTGTCTCCCCTGCAACCCTCTCAATATTTTCATATTCCAACCATTTAGTTTTAAAACCAACGAAACTAAATAAGCCCTTAGAATAACGATTATATTCTTTTAATGAAATGATTTCATCAACTAATTGTCTTTTCATAAGCCGATAATCTCTAGCACCGTCTACTAATTCCACATTAGACATTTTATTTATAATTCTATAAAAACATCTTGCAAAAAAACTGCGAATGAGTGGTTCCCCTTTACGAGTAACCCTTCTTGTTCCTACTGAATCATATCCTTCTTCTGTTATGTAATGATACATTTTAGGTAATAGAGATGGTGGATCCTGTAAATCAGCATCCATTAATGTAACATAGTCACCAATTGAATTTTCAAGTCCCGCTAACATAGCGGCTTCTTTTCCAAAGTTCCTTGAAAAAGAGATAAATCTTACACGGCTGTCCATTTCAACTAAATCTTTAATAACTTCTAAGGTATTATCATTCGAACCATCATTCAC
>JAAZIT010000124.1 GCA_012800685.1 Clostridiales bacterium | reverse complement strand
AGCAAATTCCACCACCTGAGCCAGTTTCAATAAAATCATCCTGTGGGCGTGTGTAAAAAGCATATTTCCCCTCAACAAATTCAGGGTGAAGTACAACATTTCTTTGTTGTGGTGATTTAGATTTTAAATTAGGAAGTCTCTCCCAAGTTTTTAAGTCCTTAGTTCTTACAATCCCTGCTTGAGCTAGTGCGGCGGAAAGGTCGCTATTGCTTTTGTCCTTGCCCTCTGAACAGAATGTTCCGTAAATCCAACCGTCCTCATGCTGAGTTAGACGCATATCGTATACGTTAGTTTCATTAGGCTCTGTATCAGGTAGCTGTACAGGAAAATCCCAAAAACGAAATCCGTCAACTGGACTTTCACTTTCAGCAACAGCAAAAAAAGATTTTCTGTCATTTCCCTCAACTCTTGCGACTAAATAATATTTTTCATTTAGAAAAATAGCACCTGAATTAAGAACAGCGTTAATTCCAAGTCTCTCCATAAAATATGGGTTTGTCTCAGGTGACATATCATATTTCCAAATCACTGGTGCGTGTTCAGCAGTAAGTACAGGATTTTCATATCTATCATAAATTCCATTATAACTAAGCGACACGGTATTTTTTTTGGATACTAGTTTTTCATATGATGAAAGAACTTTTTCTTTGTTGGTTTCAAAACTCATAGATTTTACCTCCAGTAAATTAATAGTATGCATAGATTAACTCTATTGTACCTTAAAACCGACTTAAAAGCAATGATAATATATTAATAATTAAGTAAACGATAACTTAATTTAAAAGTTGTTTTGTGACAAAATTAAAGAACGTACTAAATAGATTTAAAGGTTTTTGGGCTAATAACTTTTTATTAAGTCTTTAATTATATAAATATTTGAAACTCTTAAAGAGTTAGCTATTATTATTTAGTGGTTTTCGCTTTTGGGTTAATTTATTGACTTTAGTCTAATAAAGAGTTATAATAAAGTATTGTGTAATCACTTAAATGGTTGATTAATTTTATTTATAATATATGGTTTTGATAAGGATGTGTTATTTTGTCAGTAAAGTTTTTAATGGGGAATGAAGCTATTGCTTTAGGTGCAGTGCATGCAGGAGTTAATGTTGTTTCTGGATATCCCGGAACTCCCTCAACTGAAATACTTGAAACAATTGCTAAAAATAATAATGGTGAGATATATTTTGAGTGGTCTGTAAATGAAAAGGCGGCTCTCGAGGTTGGTGCAGGTGCAGCTTATTCAGGTGCAAGAACTCTTGTTACTATGAAACAGGTTGGGTTAAATGTGGCATCAGACCCTCTAATGAGCTTAGCTTATGTTGGGGTAAAGGGTGGAATGGTTATCGTTTCGGCTGATGACCCCGGACCTATTTCGTCACAGACGGAACAGGATACTCGTCATTTTGGACAGTTTTCGAAGCTTCCGGTATTCGACCCATCTTCACCTGAAGAGGCGTACCAAATGATTAAGGACGCTTTTGAGTATTCTGAAAAATATTCTACTCCAGTTTTATTTAGACCCACCACAAGAGTGTGTCATGGTTGTGCTTCAATTGAGGTTTTGGATACATATGAAAAGCATATTCCTGAGGGCTTTATAAAGGATACAATGAGGTGGGTTATTTTCCCAAGAACCTCATATTTAAATCATTGTAAAATTGAGGAGAGAAATCCTAAGCTAGGTGATGACTTTTCATCTTATAAGTTTAATGTAATAGAGGGCAATAAAAATAGCAAAAAAGGAATTGTTTCACAGGGAATCAGTTGGGCTTATCTTAATGAAGCCTTAGGTAAAAATGTGGAATACAAGCTTATGAAGATTGCTACACCTCATCCATTTCCTGAAAAGCTTGCTCTTGAGTTTTTGCATGGGTTAGATGAAATACTAGTGATTGAAGAGCTTGACCCAGTTATTGAAAAAGAGCTAATTTTTCTATGCGGAAAGCATGGAATTAATATAAAGGTATACGGAAAGCTTGACGGAACAGTTCAATCAGCAGGTGAAAATTCAGTTGAAACAGTTAAGTCTGTTTTAGATAAGCTAAATGGAAATAAAAGAACTACGGAAGATATGCCAAAAGTTCCCGAAATGCCAATTCGCCCTCCGGTTCTTTGTGCAGGCTGTCCTCATAGAGCCTCGTTCTATGCAGTAAAACAGGCTATGAAAGGCAAAAAATCAGTCTTTAGTGGAGACATTGGTTGTTATACATTAGGCAACGCAAAGCCACTTGATATGGTTGACACTTGCCTTTGTATGGGCGCTGACGTAACTATTGCTCAAGGTATTCATAGAGTTGAACCAGACACTATAAACTTCTCATTTATCGGCGACTCAACGTTTTTCGCTTCGGGTATAACTGGCGTAATTAATGCTGTTTACAACAAAACGGACATAGTTTTAATTATTCTTGACAACTCAACAACTGCTATGACAGGGCATCAGCCACATCCTGGAACCGGTGTAACAATGATGGGTGATGTTTGCCAAAGTGTTTCAATTGAGAAGATTTTAAAAGCAATTGGACTTTCATATGTAACAACGTGTAATCCTCTCGACCTTGACGAGGCAATAAAAGAGGTTAAAACAGCTAGCAAAATGGCTGGAGTTAAGGCAATTATAATGAAATCCCCTTGTATTGCAGTAACAAAGCCTAGCTGTTCTTATGAAATTATAAAGGACAAATGCGTAAATTGTAAAAAGTGTATTAGAGAGATTGGTTGCCCTGCAATAGTTCTTGAAGAGGGCAGGGTTAAAATAGAAAAAAGTCTTTGTTATGGTTGTGGAATTTGTGGGCAGATTTGTCCTGCTAACTGCATAACTAAAAGCGATTAGAGGTGAAGTTATGAATATAAACTGTTTATTATGCGGTGTAGGCGGACAGGGAACTGTACTTGCGTCAAAGCTTATCGCTTTTTCGGCAATGGAAAAGGGGCTAGAGGTTCGCACTGCTGAAACTATCGGAATGGCACAACGTGGGGGCTGTGTTGTGAGCCATGTAAGAACTGGAAAAGGCATTTCCTCACCAATGATTCCAAAAGGTGAGGCTGATGTAATTATTGCTTTTGAGCCTGCTGAGGCTGTAAGAAATATTGGTTTTTTAAAAGAGGGTGGCAGGGTTATTGTTAATAAAAAACCTGTTAAGCCTGTTACTGCGTCGCTGACTGGTTCGGAATATGATGGCGAGGAAATGCTAAAATATTTAGAGGATAATGTTTCTAATCTAAATGTTGTTGATGGAGACGATATATGCTTAAAATGTGGTTCTTCTAAGGTACTTAATATAGTACTTTTGGCGGCAGCCGCTAAATCAGGAGCTTTGGGAATAACCATTGAAGAGCTTAAATCCGCAATAACAAAAAGAATACCTGAAAAATTTCATGAACTTAATATGACAGCAGTGTATATTATAGATAAAGACAAATTAATATAAATTTTTTAGCTTTATTTGGCAATGACAAAGTAATTTGAAAAATTCCATATTCTTAATATTAGAGCAGTTGATATTATTAATAAAGATTAATTTATATAGATATTTTAGCTTAAATTGTTAGGCAATAATAAAAGGAATTAGAAAAAATTCATATGCTTAATTTTACGGCAGTCGACATAATTAATTGAAAATCTAAGGACAACGTTGTAAAGCTAGAATAATATTTGAAAATTTTAAAATTTACATAATAAATAGGATATTTTTTTAATACGGCTAGAAATGCAGGTAAAACCTTAAAGCTTATTTTGGTAATAGGCTTAAAACTTTAATATGAAATTAACAAGGAGTAATGACCATGAAAATGACAGAAAATCAGTTCCAAATGATTAAGTCTCAGCTTAAGAGATTAACTCAGCAAGAATGTTTTTATCAAAAAATGCTTGAGGGAATAGACATTGATTCTATAAAAACTCAAGAGGATTTTGAAAAGCTCCCTTTTACTTGGAAAGGCGATTTGCGTGAGGCTTATCCTTTAGGACTTCAAGCTGTTCCAGAAGAAGAGATTGTAAGAATTCATTCTTCATCAGGTACAACTGGAACTCCAGTAATTATTCCTTATACAGCTAAGGACGTTGACGATTGGGCTGAAATGTTTAAAAGATGTTATGAGGTCGCTGGTGTAACTAATTTAGATAGAATACATATTACTCCTGGTTATGGACTGTGGACAGCAGGAATTGGTTTTCAGTTTGGTGCTGAAAAGCTCGGTGCAATGACAATCCCAATGGGTCCTGGAAATACTGAAAAACAGCTTAAAATGATGATGGACATGAAATCGACTGTTCTTTGTGCAACATCTTCATATGCACTACTTTTAGCTGAGGAAATTGAAAAACGTGGAATTCATGACAAAATCCATTTGAAAAAGGGTGTTATTGGTTCAGAGCGTTGGGGCGAAAAAATGAGAAAGCGTATTGCTAGAGAGCTAGGTGTTCAGCTTTATGACATCTATGGACTAACTGAAATTTACGGACCTGGAATCGGTATTAGCTGTGATTATGAATGTGGAATGCACGTGTGGGACGATTATCTTTATTTTGAGGTTGTCGACCCTAAAACTGGCGAGCTTGTTCCGGACGGAGAGGTTGGAGAGCTTGTTATAACTACGCTCTGCAAAGAGGGAGCACCTCTTATTAGATATCGTACTCATGATTTGACAAGAGTTATTACTGGCGATTGCCCATGTGGTTCAAAATATCCTAGAATTGACACGATTTT
>JAAZIT010000123.1 GCA_012800685.1 Clostridiales bacterium | reverse complement strand
TTCAAGAAATCTTTGGGTTGGGAAATCTTTTAAAATTTTGGTTTTTAAGTCAGTGGTTATGACAGGAGTTTCCCATATATCCTCGTCATCAAAGGTACAGCAAATTTTGCATTTTGCACATTCTGATTTTGATAAAATTTTAGATAGCATTATTTTCCCTCTTTATATTTTTCCATAAAAATTTTTAATTTTTCTGTTGTTTCACAGCTAATTACGTGTTCGATTTTACATGCGTCCTCTTCAGCAGTTAATTCAGAAACCCCTAAAGCATCGGATAAAAAGCCAGTTATTAACAGGTGTCTATTATATATTTCATCAGCTTTAGCTAGCCCTTTTTCCGTTAATAAAATTTGTCCGTCAGTAAGGACGTTAATAAAGCCCCCATTTTTTAAAAGGCTCATCGCTCGGCTCACAGACGGTTTGGAATAATCGAGTTCCGTAGCTATATCTATCGACCTAACAAATCCAGTTCTTTTGTGGAGAACTAATATAGTTTCTAAATAGTCCTCGCCACTTTTATGAAGTGCCATTTAAAGTTCACCTTTCCAAATAGATTTTATAGTGTTTATGACAGCTTGGGGTGTTTTTTCTTCTGCGTGAAGAAAGTTAACAGGCTCGTTTATGTCATGGAGATAATGTGCGTCAGAGTTTGTTAAAACTCGGCACTTATTTAAATAATCATGTTTTTTTATAAGCTCAGGGTATGTATCTCTGTTTTTAAGTTCAATTGTATTAAACTCTGAATCCGGTGGAACAAAGCCTAAATTTGCCAAAAGCGAGTTTGAGTTTTTATCGATATGTGCAGGAAAAGCAACCCCTCCAAAGCTTTCAACAAGTGGGAAAGCCTCTTGAAATGAAATTGAAGTAGCGTTTATAAGAAGTATGGGTTCTTTTGCAATAACCTTATCGTCCTCATCAACAACAAGCTGTTCCCCAAAAATTTCAGGGTCATTTGGAATCGGCAAAATAAGCTTATTTACATATTCGTCAAATGCCATAGCCTTTGGAACATTGGGAAAAAGGCAAACAACATGAACCTCTTCTTCAGTTGTAAGCTCCATACCTGGGATAAAGCACACTCCATAGGCATCGGCAACTATTTGTGCAGAAAGGCAATTTTTTGAAGAATTATGGTCGGTTATTGCAACCACATCAAGACCCTTTACATAAGCCATTCCAATAATATTTGCTGGAGTTGACTCATTATCCCCACATGGGGAAAGGCATGAGTGGATATGCAAATCATATGATAGGCTAAGCATTGGCATTTACAAGCTGGTTTATTTTAAGTGCTGTTTCAAAAATAGGTTTATCACTTTGGACAACAGTTATACCCTGTTGCTTAGCTTTTGTTATCATAATTTCATCAATTGCCGCACCATCGGCAAGAATAATGCATGACATTTCTGTTAGAGTTGCAACAGCCACAGAATTTACATTAGCCATAATTGTTACCCAAGCGGCGTTCTCAAAGCACTTTGACATAACAACGCTTAGCAAATCGCAACAGTACACTCCGGAAATTTCTCTTTCTTCTGCATCATCAGATAAATTTAGCACCTTAAATCCACTTTTTTCGATTGCATCTAACACTGTCATGATTATCATCCTTTCGATTTTTACGTTAATTATAGTTCCTAACAGGAGGTGTTATGTATACCTTAAAAATCAGTTAACTAAAGCCCCTTTAAGTCATCTGTCATACGGTGAATATAATCTCTAAGTAGGTGGATACAGTCCTTTTCTCTTGCTTCACCACGAACAATATCCTCCGCAAGAGCCTTACAGGATGGTGCTCCACAAGAGCCACAGTCAAGACCCGGAAGTCTCTGAACAATTTCGGTAGCACGTTCCATTTTCTCAAGTGAATCCATAAAGTCATAGCCTAAGTTGAAAACAGGCTTATATTCAATCTTTTTCTCCCAAAAAACATTATTTACAGTTGTGTCGCTTAGGTGGCTTATTGCAACCGGCATATATTTTCTAAGTGCTTTCATTTTGCTTTTTGCAACATAAGGATTTTCCACCTGAAGAACCCCACCAACGCAACCACCGGAGCAGGCGTTAAGCTCAATAAATTCAAGCTGGTTTATCTTTTGGTCCTCTAAATCCTCGAGAACCTTAATTACATTTTCAATTCCGTCTGCTGCAAGAAAATCGTCTATTAAAAGCCCTCCAGCCTCTCCGCCAGAAGCTCCCCAGCTTATTCCGATTTTTCCCGAATGAGAAATCTCTTCCGTTTGGTTTTGAGTTTCTTTCATAAATGGAAGAATTTTCGGATAAACCTCTTTAATTGCAATAACAGCGTCAACCTCCGACTTTTCGTTAGTTAGAGGTGAGCGAACCGCTGTAACCTTTGCTGGACAAGGGGAGATAAACACAATTCCTATATCCTCAGAGGGAAGTCCAGTCTCTTTCATGGCCTTTTCTCTCGCTTGAAGTGCAGCAACATCAATTGGCGCATTTATCGGCAAAAGGTGGTCGATAAGATTAGGAAATCTCACTCTAATTAGCTTTATTACAGATGGACAGGCAGTACTTATAAATGGCTTTTTATCCTGATGTTCAGCAACGTATTGTCGGCTAAGCTCCGAAACTAATTCAGCCGCCGCAGACACCTCATAAACATCATCAAAGCCCATTAGCTTTAATGCCCTAAGTATTATATTTACATCATCAAGATTGTTAAACTGACCGTAAAATGACGGTGCAGGCAACGCAACTGTGTATTTAAATTTTTCAATAACATCTATTGAATCATAGTCCGCCTTTTTTGCATGGTGAGGGCAAACTCTTATACATTCCCCACAATCAATACAAAAGCGTTTGACAATATGGGCTTTTCCATTTCTTACTCGGATAGCTTGAGTTGGACAACGTTTTATGCAGTTAATACAGCCCTTGCACAAAGCGCTATCTAGTCTAACTGAGTTGATAAAGGTATTATCCACTTCATCACTCCTATTCTAAAACCTTAATTTATGTAAGCTCGTTATAAATGGTAATTGTAACAGTTGTTCCAACACCAATTTCACTTTTGACATTCATTTCGTCTGAATATTTCTTCATGTTTGGAAGTCCCATTCCAGCACCAAACCCTAAGGAACGAATATTTTCGTTGGCTGTGGAATATCCTGCCTCCATAGCTTTATCTATATTTGCAATTCCAGGACCTTCGTCCTTTAGCACGAGAACTATATTATCTGACGAAATTGTCACATCAATTGTTCCGCCATTTGCATGGATAACCATATTAATTTCGCCCTCGTACATTGAAATTGCAACTTTTCTAACAACCTCTGGGGAAACCCCCATAAGCTTTAGCTTTTTCTTAGTATCACTTGATGCCTCGCCAGCACGAGTAAAGTCTGTATTATCTACGTCATAATGAAGCTTCATTGAACTCACTGGTTAGTACCTCCACGCAGTCCCTCATTATAAAGAGTACCACAAGCCTCAAACATTCTTAGCTCCGTAGCCAAAAGCACTATATCTCGATCTTCTGCAAGCTTAATAACCGTGTCATCAGGAACTTTCCCTCTAACAAAGCATATACAAATTATATCCATCATTTCGGCAGTTCTAACAGTTTGGGGATTGCACAGACCTGTTATTAGCACTGACTGATCCTTTACAAAAGCAAGTACATCACTCATCATATCCGAACCACAGGCAGTATGAACCTCTCTATCAAGAAGCTCACCACAGCAAAGTACTTTTGCGTTTAGATAGTTTTTAACTTCACTAATAGTCATAAACAGTCTCCTTTATCAAGATTATAATTATTTTATTCCTTTAAGTTTATTAATAATAACTAAAATATATATACTTAACATAACATTTTTTTGGTGTTTTGTCAATAAAAATCAATACAATTGGACAT
>JAAZIT010000122.1 GCA_012800685.1 Clostridiales bacterium | reverse complement strand
TTGTGCCGACTGTTTAAAGAATGTCTAAACCTTAGACCATTTGAATATTTGGCTAGAAAGCGTGTTCAAGAGGCGAAAACGCTTTTAATTGAACAGCATTATACAATAAACGAAATTGCCAGTAGAGTAGGATATAATGATTGCAGTTATTTCTGTGCTGTATTTAAAAAGCATGAAATGCTTTCTCCTGCTGAATTTAGGTCGTTGCACAAAAAAACGGATAATAAAGATTGGTAAAAATCATATTATAAAAATATATTGAAAAAAGTCAAACATCATAATAAGATGTTTGACTTTTTTCGTTGTTTTATTTAAGAGCTTATGCTTTGGATTTTGTCACATAGTTTATATTTCTCATCTATCTTCGCTTATTGCATATCAATAGGCTTAATAGGAATAATAATTGCTGCAACAATATAGGCGATTAAACCTGTACCAGTACAGCCAAGAAGTACTGCACCTAGTCTTACTAGAGTAGGGTCAATGTTAAAGTATTCGGCTATGCCACCGCATACGCCACAAATCATTTTTCCTTGTTCAACTCTAAAAAGTTTTTTCATAGAATCAATCTCCTTACTTAAATTTAGTTAATATTAATTTTAATATCGCCAACATTGGTGGAGATATTAAAATGGTTGGATTTTCTTTCGGTGGTAATGTTGTTATAGCGTTGTCCGTTTATAATTGCATTTCCAATTGATGTTTTTGTTTTAAATGAATAATCGCTGAAATCACCATATAGATTCATTTTTATTTTTCCAATACTGCCTTTAATCTTGCAATCCCCTGTAACCTTGCAGTTATAGAACTTGCCATCACCAACATTTATATAAAAGTTAAGATTAGCATAACTACTGTTGTTAGAAGTAAGGTTTCCAACGTTTGTGGATAGATTTGTTTTTTCTTCTACTAACAGGTTTGTTAAATGTATATCCCCAACTCCACCATAAAGGGTTAAGGATTTACAGTTGATATCAAAGACGTCAAGGTTTCCAACATTTGAGTTTATTGTTACTGTGTCATAAAATGTGTTTGGTAGTGTTATTTCAAGCTTTTGAGGTCGGATGTTATTCATAATATTTAATTTCTTTTCAGTCTTGTATCTTATAGATAAATTATCCCCTGCTAAATTATATTCAAGTCCTTGTGAATATATATTTAGTCCTTCTATAGAAAAGGCTTCTCCAGTTTTTATTGTAACATCGCACACGGAAAAATCAAGCATTATTTGTTTTGCACATGTGTATATTCCTTCACTGTCTTTAAAGCTAAAGTTAAATTTGTTCATTAAAAAGCATCCTTTCCTTTTAGTCGTTAAATTTCACTTTGATTGAACCTATGTCGGACTCTAGCTCCATAACATATATAGCGGTTTTTGAGATTCTCGATCCTTTTTCGCCGTTAATTCTAATTTTTCCCATTTCTGAATCGCTTTTAATTGAATAATCATCAATATCACCGTCTAATTTCATGACAACTGCTCCTATACTAGTGGTTACTGAAGTGTTTCCTGTAAGTGTACAGTTGATAATATCCGTTGAACCAACA
>JAAZIT010000121.1 GCA_012800685.1 Clostridiales bacterium | reverse complement strand
TAGAACAATTATGGATAATTCAATGGATTTAAATATTATGGAGGTCGAGATATCAGGGCATAAATGTGCAGTTATTACAATTGAATCAATGATATCGACGGTGTCAATGTCACAAATTGTCTTTGGGTATTTAATGGATTTTAAGACTCCGGACTGTACTGGACAAAGGATTTTTGATTTTATTACTAAGGAAAGTCTTCTTACAACAGAAAGAAAAACAATTTATACCTACGGCGACCTAACAAGATTTGCCTATTCTGGGTTTGGTGTAATTCTTATTGATGGAATATCAAAGGCAGTAGTTCTTGGAATACAAGGATACGATAAGCGTTCTATTGCTGAGCCTACTGGTGAAATGAGTATAAAGGGGGCACAAGAAGGATTCACCGAGGTTATTCGTACAAATATTTCCCTGATTAGGAGGAGGCTAAAAACTCCCACTCTTAAATTCGAAATGATGCAAATAGGATCAAAATCAAAAACAGATGTGTGTATTGCATATATTTCAGACAAGGCATCCTCAAAGTATGTTGACAGAATTAGAAGAAAGCTTTCAAAAATTAAGCTTGAAACAGTCCTAACCTCTGGATACATTCAACCATTTTTAGAGGGAAGAAAAAAGAGTATTTTTTCCGACTCCTTAACAACTGAACGTCCGGATGTTTTTTGTACAAAGCTAAATGAGGGAAAGGTTGGTATTCTAATTGACGGAACACCTTATACAATAGTTTGTCCCTCTGTTTTCTCTGAAAACTTTATGACTATGGACGATTATGCCACTAAGCCATTTTATTCAACGTATATAAGGTTAGTGAGATATGCAAGCTTTTTCTTAGCCGTTATTATGCCAGGGCTTTACGTTGCTCTAGTTACCTTTCACCCTGAAACCTTTACCCATAAGCTGCTGTTAATACTGGCTATTTCAGAAGAAACAACTCCCTACCCATTATTTATGGAGGTTTTCATAATAATGATTATGTATGAAATTCTAAGAGAAGCAGGAATTCGGCTACCTCGTGCTGTTGGTGGAGCTGTTTCAATTGTTGGAGGTTTGATCATAGGAGATGCTGCTGTGAAGAGTGGATTAGTTGCCGCACCAATTTTAATTTTAATTGGATTGACAGCAACCTCCTCCTTTGTAATTCCAACTATAAACGAGCAAACCTCAATATTAAGACTTTTGTTTATTATTGCAGGAGGAACATTAGGACTTTTTGGAATTGGAATAGCATCATCATTTTTAATAATAAACGTCTGTGCAATGAATACTTTTGGAATTCCATATTCAGCACCATTAAGTCCGTATACCAATAGTGCGTTTAAAGAAGCTATAATAAGACCGAGCTTTAGAAAATTTGCTAAGAAAAAGGGCAATATAAAAGATTATAATGGCGCAGATTAAATTAAGGAGCAATACCTAATGAGAAAAATTTCACCTATGCAGCTAGTTATGCTATTAATATTTACAAAGGGCTATTTGACGCTTATATACGCACCTTTTATACCACAGATTAATACAGTGTCAATGATGCTTGTGCTTTTGGTTTCAACAGCAGTTCAGTGCCTTTTGGTTTTGCCAATGCTTGTGGTTTATGAAAAGTTTCCTAACACAAATGCTTGCGACGTTATTTTTCACAAATCAAAAATACTAGGCTTAATGGTGTCGTTAATTTATTTTGTATATTTTACACTTGAGTCTGTTCACGCACTGGGAAGCTACGCTTATTATATAAAAAACAATTTCTCATTAAATTTTAATCATTTTATAGTAATTGGTGCATTAGTTTTAGTTGCAATATATGCCACAAATATGGGGCTTGAAGTAATAGCCCGTGCCTCAGTATTTGTTGCAATTATCTTCTTAATAAATTTCATAATAATTGTTTCAAGTATTCCAGATGGCTATGATTTGTATAATCTTCAAGTGGCTGTACCTTATTTTAAAAATCCAGCTAAGGATTTTACTAAGGCAGTAATTGACGAAATAGGACGTTCGGCTGAGCTGGTTGCATTGCTTTTCTTCCTACCTCACACTAATAAAAGTAAAAAAGCAAAAAAAGCCGTATATGTTTTTTTGGGAATAAAATTGTTTGTTTCCCTGCTAATTCTTTTTGTGGTTACAACAGTTCTAGGCAACTATTCAAGCTATTCAGAAATTCCATTTGATGCGGTAGCGGCTTTTGCTACTACAAAGGTTATTGAAAGGTTTGACGCAATTGTGCTTATGACTTGGACTTTGGCAACCTTTATAAAGGTTGCGCTCTTAATTTATATATCATCTCAATCTTTAAAGAAATTTTCTGTGAAATTAAAAGACCGATACTCAACTCTAATTGCTGCTGTTATTGCAGGTGGAATTACAATGCTTTACAGCTATAATAACGATTGGTCATCACCTGTTTTTAGAAATTTATCAGGTTATATAATAATAGCACTTGGAACTGTAATTCCTCTTTTGGTATGCTTTATTAAAAAACCGCCTAAGGAAAAACCTCGTATTTAAAATAGAAGGAATTATATAATTAACTTAATGGAATAGAGAAAGGGATTTTTTAATGAAAAGATTTGTTGCACTGGGGATGATAGCTGTAATATTAATAACAACCCTAACGGCTTGTAACAAGCGTATAGAAATAAATGAACGAGTTATAGTTCATGCAATTGGAATTGATAAAATAAGTGATGAGTATGAAATTTCTATTCAAATATTTGCTCCCTCAGGTGCTGGTGCAGATACTCCCATAGACACAAGTAAGCCAAATATGAAGGTTGTTTCAAAAAAAGGGAAATCACTTGTTGATGGATTAGTTGAATGTGAGTATATTTTAGGAAATGATATTTTTTTAGGGCTTGCTGAATTTATTGTTTTTGGTGAATCTATGTATCAAGGTAATTTGAGAGAAGAGCTTGACTGGTTAGTCAAGAACAATGAAAGTAATCTTGGTGTTACAATAGCTTATTGTGAATCCACAGCAAAAGAGCTTTTAAATGTCCCTCTTACAGAAGGCTCAACTAGTATTGAAAATTTATCAGATGTTGTAAAATATTCAAAAGAACAAGGATTAGCTATTAGAAGTGATTTGCTTACAGTAGTAAATAGGCTTGATGAGCCACTAGGAAATGGTGTTATTCCAGTGCTTTCTATAGTTGCAGAGGAGGACCAAGGTAATGGCTCAAAGAGCCAAGATTCGAGTTCGAGTTCGAGCTCAGAGGAAAACTCAAGCTCAGACCAAAACTCAAGTTCAGAAAAGGATTCAAATTCAGACTCAAGTTCAGAACAAGACTCGAGTTCGGAACAGAACTCAAGTTCAGAAGAAAGCTCAAGCCCTTCCTCGGACTCAGGTTCATCAGGCAGTGAAGAATCTCCCGAAAAATCAAAGGAACACCAAGTAACGCAGCATATTGAGGTAAAGAAAACAGCTGTACTAAAGGACAAAAAAATAGCTGGATTTATTAATAGAGATGAAATGTCAGGGCTTATGTGGTTAACTAACGAAATGGAAAAGATAACCATGGATATTGAGATTAAAGAAGATTCTAAAAATACCACAGTAAAAAGACAAATTGACTTTGAAAATAAAAAAACATCTATCAAAATAATTGAAAATCAGGATAAAATAGTTTTGAAGGTTAATATTACTGCTGAGGTAAGTATATTAAATTACTATACTGATAAAGAAAAGTCTCAAGTTCGTGAAGCTTGTGAAAAAGCCATAATGGAACAATGTGAAAGCGCCTCAA
This sequence comes from Clostridiales bacterium, assembly GCA_012800685.1. Classification (GTDB taxonomy): domain Bacteria; phylum Bacillota; class Clostridia; order Oscillospirales; family Ruminococcaceae; genus JAAZZIT01. Next base: position 7,427 of record JAAZIT010000121.1, on the reverse strand, counting down.
AAAAGGTATTAGAGGAATTAGGTGCAGACGGATTTAATATAAGCAAGTATACTAAATTTTATGAGCCAAAGCTGTATCGTGCTTATGAAAAGAATTTTCAGAAGATTATTGATTCAATAGAAGCTGATATATCAGTTAAATGTGAAATGATTAACTAAGAGATTTAAGTTGAATATAGTTGCATATATATTAACAAAAGAAAAAACTAGGTAGCAGAAATTCCTGCTACCTAGTCTTAGTTTAAAATTCAATTATTTTGTGTTAGATAAATTCCAACGGAATGTTGCTATACGCTGAGCCTTGGTGTTATCTATGTTCCAGTTACTAAAGATAGTTGAGGGATCAAAATATCTGTAATCAGTCTTTTGACGGTTCTTACCAAGAGGAACCATGCTTTTTAGGGCATCTCCAGTCATGCTTCTTTGGATAACAGCACCAATTCTATGATGTGCTCTTTCGTGCTCAAGTATCTCTGTTGCAGTAATCTGTCTAGTGTCTGCAATATTATATGTACCATCATATCTTCCTGGAGGTATGTTAATAATTCCGTTAATGAAATCGATTAGATTAAATACGCAACAAAACGAGAATCCGTACTCACCATCTTTATAAATAAAAGCAACGTCATCTTTTTGATCGTAAATTTTATCACGAAGATTTTGAGTGTATTCGGAGGTATAGATAGGTGCCACTCGTGCAATTACAGGAACAACAGCCGTCTTTTTTATTTCTTTAAATAGAGTCTTTTCTGAGTCTAGCTTCATTCCAGCATAGTTTGAATAACTCTTTGTAGCACCAGTTTCACGAATTGGCTCTCTTCCTTTAGGATTTCCGTAAACTTGAGTTGTGCTTAGTATGATTATATTTTTAACTCTGGCATTGATAGCAGCCCTGTAAAAATATTTGTCGCAAGCTTTACTGCCTTTAACCTCATCATCTGTTACAAAAGAATCAATGTCGTTATCAACTGAATAAGCTAAATGTACAACTGTCTGAATATCGTTGTGGTATTTATCTAAAAGTTCTGAAACAGCACTTTTGTCTGTAATATCACATTGGATAAAAGTGTAGTTGGGATCTTTTCCAACAAAATCATTTGGCTTTGAGTCAATGGCAATAACCTTGTGCTGTTTTTTTAGAAGATTTGATGTTAAGTACATTCCGATCATTCCGCTAGCACCCGTTAAAAAAATTCCTGCCATCAAATTCACCTCTTTCTAAATATTAATTAATGAAATTAGCACTAACACTGCTATTTGATATAATTATAACATTAATCTTATAATTTTTCAATCTGTTTCTTAAATTATCTTCAAAATTTCATTTTATAGATAATTTCTATTGCACATTTTTGTGAAATGTGATAGAATTATATTAAATTAACCCCTTAAAATTTTAATTTTTAATTAGGAGTAAACGTTTTGGAATTTTCTAGTTTAATATTTGTATATGCTTTTTTACCTTTAACTGTGATTTTTAGCTTTTTTGACAAGAGTGCAGAGTATAAAAATCTTATATTAATTATTTCATCTTTAATATTTTTCACATGGGGCAGACCTATAATAATCGTTTTATTATTTGTAACTGCTGTCATGGATTATGTTTTTGGTTTAGGTGCAGGAAGCAAGAAAAAGTTCATTAAGAATGCCTCGTTGGCACTCGACTTTTTAATGAACACTGCCACCTTTATTGTCTTTTCGTGGAACCACTTATTTAGATCAGACGGAAGACTTGCTCTAACAATTTGGAATGGCTTTGAGAAATTTAGTTATTCAGATATTATTATTCCTTTGGGCATTGGTTTTTACACATTACGAGGAATGAGTTATGTATTTGATGTATATCACAAGAGAATTGAAGCTGAAAAGAATCCCTTCTGCATACTCACATATATGATGTCATACCATTTTATGATGGTTGGACCTGTTGTGAGATATGGTGACATTAAGAATGAGATAAGAAATAGAAGTGTTAACTCTAAAAAGCTAAATGACGGAATAACAAGATTTATATTTGGACTAGGGAAAGCAGTTGTTATAGCGTCTGCTTTTGGAAAGCTCATGACTGCTGGTCTGAATTTTAATGACTTGACTATTTCAGGTGCATGGCTCGGTATGCTAGGCTTTGTGGGATATATATATTATTTGTTTGATGGATTTACAGACATGGCTCTTGGACTTGGCTTAATGAACGGCTTTAATTATCCTGAAAATGTTCTACCTCTTAGTTGCAAAAATGGAGTAACTGGAATTGCAACAGGATTTAATAAAACCCTAATAGATTTCTTTAAAATGAATATAACGGATCAAGCAAAGAAAAGAAAATGGCTGTATTTAATTTCAATAATTTTTTCAGCCTGCTGTATTGGTCTTTGGTACGGTCTCAAAAAGGGAGCTATAGCAGGAGCATTGTTTTTTGCAGTTTTTATAATTCTTGAAAAGCTGTTTTTAACAAAGTGCTTAAGCAAATTCTCTATTTTAAGAATGATTTACACTGTTATAATTTCACTAGCTGGTGTATCTATGTTTTATTTTGAGAGCTTTTCTAAAGGAAAAACATGGCTAAAGGCTTGTCTGGGAAGAGGGGTAACATCATTTGCTAATGACGAGCTTAAAAGTGTGGTTTTATCAAATTGGATAATGATTTTAATAGGAATATTAATAGCACTTCCTGCTTTTAAAAATCTAATAAAGAAGCTGAAAAATAAAATATCCAAAAAGAAAGAGAATGGATATGGCATAGTAAGAATTACACAGACAGTGTTTACTTTATTGGTATTAACTATGTATACGGTGGTAGCGTATAACCTGAGATAAAGAGGATTATTAATTGATATGAAAGAAAGAGAAACAAAATTTTCTGCGTCATCAAATGAAAATAGAAAAAATTCTATGGCTGATGATATTTTAGAAAAAATTAGAACTGATATAAAAAAGGTTGATAAAGATAGAGATGGTAAATCAAAAACAGAGTTTGAAGAAAACGAATCTCAAGAAACGGACCTAACATATATTGCTTTTGAAAAAAGACACGAAAATAACGAAAAGGCAACTAACGAGAAATTTATGCAAATGTCCGAGGGTGTTCAAAAAAGCCGATACGATATTTTAAACCTTGGGATTATTGCGGTGTTTATCTTATTGGTAGGGATGACTTTCTTGTTTATGGGTGAGGATAAGGTAAAAACGAATAAAGTGGAATTTAACGCTAAAAATGTAAGTACTGGCGAATATGCTAGCTATGTTTTGTTAAATTACTATAAGGATATGCCACTATCTCAAACTATGTATCAGGCAAATGTTTTGGTTAGTCATTTCTATGGAAAAAGTGATTTGGAATTTAAGGAATTTAAAAAACCTAGCAGTATAAAGGATGCGAATCACACGGGTATGGATGACGGAGATTATGACTCATCACAGGGGACAGTTATAATTACAACAACCATTGTGGAGACAACTCCACAAAATACCGGGACGACTGAAAAAAAGGTTCAAGAGTTTGAGGGACTAGGCGGAGGCTCTGACCAAACTACTAGCTGGAACTTCTCACCTCCACAAAATGAGATGACTACTACTAAGGCTGAAGTGACAACGACAATTAAAATGCCTGTTGGGACAGATCAAGGTACGACCCGAGAGGTTAATCTCGATTAAGACTATGAACTAATCAACTAATTATATAGAAATCAGCTACGTGCTGAAATAATCAATAGCAGACACGAAGAGGAGTCTGCTATTGATTTTAACTGTCGATAGTTTAGTAAATTAGTAATGATGTTATAAAAAAGTAGTATTGATAATAATAGTTGAAGTGATGTAATAGTCATGGCAAAGTGATTTTTTACATTAGCGAGTATTTCATTGATTAATAAAATAAATATTCTTTAACTATAAATTTATTATTGTTTTATAAGAATATGTAGTATAATTATTAACGGTTAGAACTATAGAGAATTAAAAAATATTAAGTTTTATTTAAGACAATGAAAAGTCTTTACATAAAGCGGACTAATGGATTTTGTTGGGCATGGAATATGTTGGTTTTAAAGTGGTAGAATTACAAAAGCTATTTTTGTATATTATTTTCCAAATTTAAGACTGATTTAACATAAAATAATAAGATTTTTTGTAGACGTATAGAAAAGAGGTTAACTAGTGAACATTTTATCTATCAACAATTTAAACAAAAGCTTTGGCGACAAAAAGGTTATTGATAATATGACTTTAAATGTGCCAGAGGGGTGTATTTACGGCTTTTTAGGAGCTAATGGAGCAGGAAAAACCACAACCATGAAAATGATTCTTGGACTTATAAAAAAGGATAGCGGAGAAATTAAAATATGTGGTGAAACCGTAAGCTTTGGTCAAAACAAGACAAACCAATATGTAGGATATCTTCCTGATGTTCCAGCGTTTTATAAGTACATGAGACCTATGGAGTATTTAAAGCTATGTGGTGAGCTTACATCTCTCGATTCTAAGACGATTAAGGAAAGATCAGAAGAACTTTTGTCACTAGTTGGACTTGGAAAAGAAGACAAAAAAATCGGTAGCTTTTCAAGAGGAATGAAGCAAAGGCTAGGTATAGCACAGGCGCTTATTAATCAGCCGAAGCTTTTAATATGTGATGAACCAACATCAGCTCTTGACCCAATCGGAAGAAAAGAAATACTAGACATCTTAGTATCTGTTAAAGGTAAGACAACAATAGTTTTTTCAACGCATATTCTATCAGATGTCGAAAAAATTTGTGATCATGTGTCAGTACTAAATAACGGTAAGATTGTACTTGACGGTACCTTAGCTGATCTTAAAAAACAAAATGGAAGACATGATGTACTAGAGATTAGCTTTATTTCACAAGGGGATATGATTAGCTTCTTTAATAATAAAAGAATATTAAGTATTCAAAATCAAATTACTAGCAAGGATAATACACTTGTTATCACCTCCAACAAGTTAAATGAAATTCAAAAAACAATATACGATGTTTTTATTTCAACAGGTATTTTTCCAACAAAAATTGAGGTTTTAGAGCCAACTATGGAAAGCTTGTTTATGGAGGTGGTAAAATAATATGAAAAACTATTTAGTATTTCTAAAAAAAGAATTTGTGGAGAGTTTAAGGAACTATAAGTTTTTAATTCTTTTAGTATTATTCATTATGTTCGGAGTATCAAATCCTGTTATGGCAAAGCTTCTGCCAAAGATGTTAGGCTCAATGGATATGCAGGGCATGACAATTGTGATTCCTGAGCCATCGGCATTAGATAGCTGGACACAATTTTATAAAAACATGAGTCAAATGCAAATAATAATCTTAGTTATAGTTTTTAGTGGAACAATTGCCACAGAGTTATCAAAGGGAACTCTTGTAAATATTCTAACAAAGGGTGTATCAAGAACTAGTGTGGTGCTTGCAAAGTTTACTTCAATAAGCCTTGTTTGGACAGCCTGCTATTGGCTATGCTTTGGCATAACTACAGTATTGACAGGTATTTTGCTCCCAAGCGGAGGACTAACAAGCTTAGTATTTTCAGCATTTGGCTTGTGGATTTTTGGAATAATGATTATTTCAGTTCTTATACTTTTTAACTGCTTGACAGGTAATATTTTTGCATCACTTTTAGGAACTGGTGGCTTTGCTGTTACTTTATCACTTTTAAGTATGATAGCAAAAATAAAAGATTACATTCCTACAATACTTTCAACAGCTAACCTTCAAATAATACAGGGTGAGCTTAAGCCTATGGAATTTGTCCCAGCAACAGTAATTGCTTGTGGAGTGACAATCGTTAGTATAATTTCTGCAATATCTATTTTTAGGAAGAAACAGCTTTAATCTAAAAAAAGATAAGTTTTTATAATTTTTGAAAATTAATTACTATCAACTATCAACTATCAACGATCAACTATCAACCGTTAACTAGTAACTACCAATTAGCAGCGATTAACTAGAAACTGGCAATTACCTAAACTTAGCAAGAAAATAAAAGTTTATAATACACATATAAAAGCCCATTGATGTAAAAATCAATGGGCTTAGCTTATTTAATCAGTAATGTATTTTTTAGTAAAATCTTCAATGGAAATAGGTCTTGAAAAATGAAATCCTTGACCTAAATCGCAGCCGTAGGTTTTCACAAGGTCTAGCTCCTCAGGGGTTTCAATTCCCTCAGCTACAACGTTACACTTCTTAAGCTCCTTAAGCATTTTAATGGTATATTCTATAATGGTTTTTGTTTTGCTGTTAAAGGTTAGTTCCCGAATCATGCTTCTGTCTAGTTTGATTTCGTCAAAGCCTACATTTGAAAGAACAATCATATTTGAATATTTTGTTCCATAATCATCAAGTGAAACATTAAACCCAGCGTCCTTTATTTTATAAACTAAGCTTATTAGCTCCTCAACTTGAAGATGAGTTGTTGATTCTGTCACTTCAATAATAATATTACTAGGACTTACATGGCACCTTTTACATATTTCAACCAATGAATTAACAATACCATGTTCTAAAAGTGTTACTCTTGAGAAGTTGACAGAAATAGATTTTAAGTCCGTTGATGTTTTATCAAAATCATTTAATAGCTTGCAAGCCGTTTCAAAAACAAAAAAATCGATATGTCTAATTAAACCATTTGATTCGAGTACGGGAATAAAGCTGTTTGGAGGAATTAATTTTCCATCCTTACCAATACCTCTAATAAGTGCCTCTGCACCACAAAGAGTGTCTGTGGCTAAATCAATTTTTGGTTGAAGATAAACAACGTATTTTCCATTTTCAATGTCCTTGATAAGATTTTTTGATATTAACGAGCTATAGTTATAATCACCGAATTTAGCTGAATGATAAAAACTTTGTTTATTAGCATACATTAGATCGTCAGCGTGTTTTATTAAATCGCAAACGTTATAATCATTGTTTCCCCACGTTGTGCCAATCGATGCACTAATATCTTTACCCTCGCCTACAGATGTTCTTAAACGTTCAGTAAGGGTGTAAAAGCTTTTTTTAGATATATTAGGTGAAAAAATAATAAATTCATCTCCACCAATTCGATAAATATTATGATTTTTCTTAAATATGCGCATTAAAAGCTTGGCAACTTTCTTTAAAATAACATCTCCATAATCATGACCAAATTTGTCGTTTGCAATTTTTAGACCATTTAAATCAAGAAAAACAACTCCTAAAGATTCAGGGATATTTTTTTCTAATTCAGTAATATCTTCTATGTATTTGTTTCTATTAAAAAGCTGTGTTAAATCATCAATATAACTAAGCTTTTCAAGGTTATCAATTAGTCGACGTTTTTGTATATGACTAACTGTAAAATAGCCTACAGAAGATAAAAGTTGAAAATCATCAAGAAAGTTTATTGGATTGTCTACACCAATAAAGCCATTACAAACTCCGTTTTCCATTAG
>JAAZIT010000120.1 GCA_012800685.1 Clostridiales bacterium | reverse complement strand
CCATAGCTATGGAGAAACAATGAAAGAAAACATATAAATAGCAACAGCTAAAGCTTTTAAGAAAAATAAATAAAACACATATAAATATATCTAGTTTTAGTTTTAGCTATGGCTGTAGCTTAGGAGGAATAATGAAAGAAAATATATTTAAAGCTTTTATCTCAACGGCTTTAGCGGGCTTTGCTGTATATTTCAACGCACTTTCGATACCAGTGATAATGCTGGTACTTGTGCTAGTTGGAGACTACATAACAGGAATGATAAAAGCGTGGATTACAGGAAAAATAAACTCGAGAATAGGGATTGTTGGAATAGTAAAAAAGCTTTGCTATTTGCTTGTGGTGTGCTGTGCTATGGTGTCCGACTGGATTATACAAAGTGCAGTTCATCAAGCGGGGATAAAATTTGATATTCCATTTGCCTTTGGATTTGTGGTAATTATTTGGTTAATTATTAATGAAATTATCTCAATGCTTGAAAATTTAAGCGTGATAGGTGTACCAATGCCAAGCTTTTTGAGTAAAGTAATAAAGAGGTTAAAAATAACGGTGGAGGAAAAAATTGATATTAGCCCTAAAAAGTAGGCAAGCTTTATAGGAGTAGGGCGAGCTTTAAGCTAGGTTAGTTCAAAAAAAAGAAATAGCCCAAACACATTGGCAAGCCTAAAAACAAGTGTAAACCATGTATAAATAAGTTTAGCTATATAAAAGTAGTGAGCCTTATTATATGGCAAGCACTCTAAATAGGGTATCATTACCTTGTGTTGTAGGTTATCTTTATGGAATAGAGCCACTCTATTTTATAGAAACACTCTACTTTTTATAAGCTTAACTTTTTAGGTTAACCCTATTTAATAGGGCTTAGAAACGGAGGAATAACATGAGTAATAGTTCATTAGTTAATTATACGTTAATCTCCCCTAACTGCAACAAGCCACGAAAGGATAGTATTAAGAAGATAACTATCCACCATATGGCAGGAAATATTACTGTTGAAACCTGCGGAAGTATATTTGCCAAAGAATCACGTGAGGCAAGCTCCAACTATGGAGTTGACTCTAAGGGAAGAGTTGGAATGTACGTAGAGGAATCAAACCGTTCATGGTGTAGCTCAAGCCCTGAAAACGACCACCAAGCCATAACTATTGAGGTTGCAAACGACGGTGGCGAACCTAATTGGCACGTTTCAGACAAAGCGATAGAAAAGCTAATTGAGTTGTGCATTGATATTTGCAAAAGAAATAAGATTGAAAAAATTAATTTCACTGGGGACAAAAAAGGCAACCTAACTATGCACAAGTGGTTTGGTGCAACAGGCTGCCCCGGACCATATCTATCCAGCAAATTCCCATATATCGCAAGCGAAATAAACAAAGGACTTGTTGGTGGTAGCGGTAGTGGAAGTTCAAGCGGAAGTGGTTCAAGTGGCGGTGGTACAGGTGGAAGTGGCTCGAGTTCGGCAGGAAGTGGCAAAGGTTCAAGCTCTAGTTCTGGAGCAACAGCAGAAACATCAAATAAAGTTACAGCTTATACAGTTGTAAAAGGGGATACTCTTTCTGAAATTGCTAAGAAATACAAAACAACAGTTTCAAAGCTAGTGGAGCTTAATGGAATAAAAGACGCTAATGTTATTGTTGTTGGGCAAAAGCTGAAGATTTCAAAGGGTACAGAAACCAGCCAGTCTAACTCAAGCTCTAGCGTTCAAAAACCACAAGCTTCAACAAAACCACCGGTTTCAACGGCTAAAACCTATGGAAAAGGCGATAAGCTTGTGCTAAGCAACGATAGCTTGTACGTTTCGGCAACTGCAAAATCTGCTACAAAAAAGCTTTCCGGCACATATTATATTTATGATGCCACTGTAAAAAGCGGAAGAATACGCATTACAAATACAAAATCTAATGTCGGAAAAACTCCAGCAGGAACTTATGTGACTGGTTGGGTAAACAAGTCGGAGGTTTAACCGAATATTACCCAATATAATAAAAACTCCCCCTATGGCATTAATCATAGGGGGAGTTTTTGGGGTGCGTCTGCTATATAAAGTTTGTTAAATGGCGGTTAATATATAAGTGTTGCTAATCACTAATTGCTAATTACTAATTACTAATTACTAATTGCTTACTGTCACTAACTAGTTTCAAGTAGAAAAATTATAATTATTGTTTCCAAGCTAATCTAGTGTTTTCATAGTTATTAGTTATCAGTTATCAGTTATTAGTTATTGGGTAATATTTAAATTTTGCTATTAAAGACAATTGTCGTAAAATTATAGATTATATTTTATCGTTACTATATAATTGACTTAATACAATATTTACTAGTTAAAATAAAACATTTTCTCGCTACTATAACCATAGTTTAGAGTTTTTATTTACTGGTTGCGAGCTGTTATAGATAGTTAAAAAACAATATTTAATATTCAACAGCTTAAATTTCAAAAACTCCTAAGGTATATACACTAAATCTCCAGTTAATTGAGGGTCTTTAAAAGAGCCTTGTGTATAGCTAAAGTTAATTTTTATTTCAGTTATTTCTGTTATACCATTATCCTTTAGTTGGGAGTTGAGTAGGGTAATGCTTTCAATAGCTTTTTGTCCAGATTCTAAAACTGTGTGGCTATAGCCTGCCAAATCATGCCCGTTGACGGTGACTTGGCTACAGTCCATTGTTATAGTATCTTTGGTGGTGTTCAGTATGTAAAAATATAGTTTTGTCCCTTTAATTTCGTCTTTTTCTGTGGCAATGGCTATAATTTTTATTCCATTTGAGTTGTAGATTGCTTTCCCTGAAATTACAGGGAGACAATCCTCGTCCTTTGCTGATGTAAGGATTTTTAAGAGCTTTGAAATGGACACTGTTTCATATGAAGATGACTTAAATGTCCTAAAAACTATTTCGATTTTCCCCACAGCCTTAATTCCAACATTTTCAAGGTCCTTTACGTGAAGAATTATACTGCTTTCAATATTTTGCCCTGCATTAACTCTAATACTGGTTGAATCGTGTAGCTTAAAATCGTTAATTCTAAAATCATTTGTTACAAGGGTTAAGTCTTGATTAGAGTTATTTTCAACTAAAATATCAAGATGTTTTTCTCCACAATTCCCCTGCGAAAGCCCTTTTGTTGTAACTCTTATACCCTCAGACTCCCATAAAAGCCCCTGCTCAACTGTTTCTAATATAAAAGGAGTTCTAGGCTTTCTATCAATAACTTTTGGAGTGGTAGTCATTGGAGTACTAGTTGTAGATGAAGTTGTATTTGTATTCGTAGACTGACTAATTTCGGTTGTGTAATCAGCTCCTGCCATGTTAGATTCTGAATTTATATTAATATCGCTTTCGGATAAAAGTCCACAACCAGTCATTAAAAGCATGGTAGAAAGTGCAAGAATGAGCATAAGTATAGTTGCGACACCTTTAATTAAACTAAATCTAAAATTAATAAAAACAAGGTTTTTCCCATTGTTTTTTATATTCTTCTTAGCCATTTTGAACCTCCATTCTATTAAGCTGATTTGTGGCTTTAATTAGTGGTTGTAGTTGGAATTTCTTGACTAGCCTACATTAATGCACTCCCTTAGTCTATGATAGTTATTGGTTGTAAAGAAGTAAAGTTATAGAAACTGTTGCTCTTATATAAAAACAAATGTTTAAATATGTATATAATTACCCTTTCTTTTTCTAAGAAAAGATGGTATAATTAGTGTAAACGTTCGTTCTAATCGCTGTATATAAATTGAAAAAGGAGAATAAAATGCGTAGAGTATATGTTGAAGTGGTCGCCAAATTCGACCCAGATGGAAAAATCACACCTCTAACAATAACGTGGGAGGACGGAACGGTTTTTCAAGTAGATAAGGTTTTGGAGCGTAAAAATACCGTCGCACGAAAAGTGGGAGGAATAGGGCTAAGATTTACCTGTGAAATTTGCGGACAGCAATCATATTTATTCTATTGCGACCCCACCCTCGACAATACATATCACTGGTTTGTTGAGGCGAAGAATTAAAACTAATTTTGATATCAGCACCCAAACTAATAGTAGTAATAGTAGTAATACTAAATTAACATTAATATCACTAGCGTTATCAATAGCGTTCAATATCGCTTGCAATAGAAATATTATTAAAACCAAAAGTAGCAGTATTTATAGAACAAAACTAGGGTTGGTAATAGTGCTACACCAAAACCAACAATAAGACCAGTGCCAAAAGTAGCATTAGAATGGTGCAAATAATAATATAAAACTCATACAAACACCATTGCTAGCAATAACACCAGCCCTAATACTAACACTTTTTAGTTACCCGTATTGTGACAAAATTATAATTTACTATCAACTATCAACTATCAACTATCATTTGCCAATTTTAACTATCAATTATCAACTATCAACTATCATTTGCCAATTTTAACTGTCAATAACATTTTCTAACGGCAACTTGCCGACTGCGGACATTAAGCGTTATTACCAGTCCAAAACAACTGGTGTTCGTCGCCCCACACTCTGCCGATAACTAGCTTACCGAATGATAGTAACCAAACCCTTAACTAACAAAAAATCACCCCCTTCTAGCTCTAAGCTTTTGCTTATTTAGCTAGGAGGTTTTTTATGCTCTGATT
>JAAZIT010000119.1 GCA_012800685.1 Clostridiales bacterium | reverse complement strand
TTTGAATAAACCACCTCATTGGTTCATAAATTAGGTACACGTATGCTGAAAATTGAACAAGCATACCAAGTGAGAGTGCTTCACCTAAAACCATTTTTCCACCATAATATAGAACAAAAAAGCTTCCTATAGTCATGATAAACTCCGAAACAGGTATTGTTAGGTACCACATAATTTCAGCTCTCATGGCACATTTTGCCCACTCTCTTGAGAAACCAGTATATTTTTCTATTTCACCTTTTTCATTACCGTATGATTTTACAACTCTAATACCATTTAAAATATCATGAAGTGTTGAGTTGTGAAAAGTCATTTTTCGCCAAACCTTAGAATATCTTACTAGCATAACATTAAAAAGCTTTTTTACCAGTAAAAAAACTATAGGAATTGGAAGTACAACTAATAACGCTAGCTTCCACTGTAGCTTAAATATCAGTATTCCAACAACAATAAGCTGAACAATCTTTACTAGCAAATCCTTTCCGTTAGCAACGACAAAATCCTCAAGCTTTGCAGCATCACTGGAAACACGGCTTATAAGCTCACCAGCAGTTTTTTGTGAAAGAGACCTAAGCGAAAGCTCTTGAGATTTTTTAAATACATCCTCACGAAGCTCCTTACCCATGTTAAGTGCAACCTTAAAGCTATACTTCATACTTAAATAATCAACTAAGCCTGATGCCAATGTTAGTACAATTAGCCCTATTCCCAACATAATTAATCCGTTCCATGCTGTATTTTGGGGAATAATATAATCGTCAATTAGGACTCTTTGAAAATACGGCATTACCACCCATACACATTCCCAGAGAAAAGCAAAAATAAGTGCCAAGAAAAAATATTTTTTGTAAGGTCCCATTCTTTTAACAAGCTTTAAGAAAAGCTTCGATTTCTTAGCACAATAAGGACATTCCTTAGTTCCCTCATCAAGAGGCATACCACATTTTAAGCATTTTATTTCTTTGGCATCACTAACCTCAACCATTTCGCCAGTTCTTTTGTAAAATTCTAATATCTTACAAAGCTCTGCAAATTTAAGAAAATGTTCTTGAGAAAAAGCACACAAACACGTGGTTTCATCGCCTTTTTTTCCTACTGCCATAGAACACCCTGAAAGCTGTTCACAATAGTATTCATCAAACTCATCTAATGAATATTTTTCTTTTAACTGGTCATCAATATAAATGAAAATACTGTCCTTTGTTACAGCCATACAGCCGTTAACCAGCTCTGAAGTCCCATCTAAATTGTAATCTAACGAAAATATCACATTAGAATCTTCTAAATCCTTTGGGATATGACTTTTTAAATTCATGGATTTCACTCCTTTCTATGCAAGCGTGTATAATTATTAAGTGAATAACTCAAGCATATTTATGCTTTTTCTATCTAGCTTAGTTACATCCTTGCAAAAATATTTGTTTCCGTCTGCATCTAATACATAAAGATAATTTCCATCCAAAAGCCTAAAATTTGAATACCAATCCTTAATACAAAGGGTTTTTAAGCCTGCTGTAGTTTTGGCTTTTACAAATATAGCTCCACCCATATTTTCCTTAATTGAAATAATCTTTGTTATTTCAGGCATATAGTATTTGTATTCTAAAAATTCCTCAACAATTTCATACTGCTTTTTAGAAAGCTCTTTCATATCCTTTATTACACCAATCTCACGAAACTCTTTTTCTTCATTTTCATATGAAACTGATATATAGGTTGTCTTTGTATAAAATGGCAAAAGCCTTGTAAGATTAACCTTGTGATAAATTTTTCCTAGAAATTCAAGGGTCATAAACCCACTTTTTTCTTTTTTAAAATCAAGCTTTTTGCAATTAATAATATTTAGTTTGTCTACTTCATATATTTCTTCGTTTTGGGTATTTTTAGTGTTAAGATTAGCGCTGGTGCTAGAATTAGCACTGGTGCTAGAATTAGCGCTGGTGCTAGAATTAGCGCTGGTGCTAGTGCTAGAATTAACACTACTTTTATCCTCTAAATTGTTACTCATAATATCCCCCATTTCCACTATTTATTAGTCCATGTTTATAAATTTTAGTGCTTCTGATTGAATCTTATATAAATCAAAATATTTTCCCTTTAGGCGAATTAATTTATCATGAGTACCAGTCTCTTTTAGTTCGCCATTTTCAATTACACAAAGCATATCTGCATCTCTAAGTGTAGAAAGCCTGTGAGCAATTGAAATAATAGTTCTCCCAGTTTTAAGCTGGTCTATAGCAGCCTGTATTTTTCTTTCTGTTCTTGTATCCATTGAGGCTGTCGCCTCATCAAGAATTAGAATGTTAGGCTTTTGAATAATTACTCTTGCAATTGATATACGCTGGCGTTCTCCGCCAGAAAGTGCAACCCCACCCTCGCCAATTTTCGTGTTGTATGCATCTGGAAGCTTGCAAATAAACTCGTGAGCATTTGCGGACTTTGCAGCCTCGACAACCATGTCCATTGTGGCGTTTGGGTTGGCATATTTTATATTATCCGCTATAGTTCCCATAAACAAATAAGTTTCTTGAGAAACAATTCCA
>JAAZIT010000118.1 GCA_012800685.1 Clostridiales bacterium | reverse complement strand
TAATTTTATTGTTACCTAGTGCATTATATTTAATCGGATTTAATATGTTTTATTCATTGTCAATAGTTAAGGTTTTAGACATGCTTATGACTAAAAGTTTTGGGTTATTAATCATTATATCTTTTATATTAAGTATAGCCTGTATAACGATTTATTATATAATTCAAAAGTCATGGAAACAACTTAAGAGGAGCTAGAAAAATGGAAATTGAAATTAAAAACTTAAATAAAGACTTTGGAAGCGTTAAGGCTTTAAACAATTTAAATATAACTCTAACCAAAGGAATTTATGGAATTTTAGGACCTAATGGTTCAGGTAAAAGTACACTTATGAATTTGCTTACCGATAATTTAACAAGAACTAAAGGGGAAATAAATTATAACGGTAAAGATATCTTAAAGCTTGGGAAAGAGTTTAGAAAAATCATAGGCTTTATGCCACAGCAGCAAGGCTTTTATGACAATTTTTCAGCAAAAACCTTTTTAATGTATATGTCAAAGCTAAAGGGAATATCTAGCAAGAAAGCAAAAGAAGAATGTGATTATCTCCTTGAAAAGGTAAACTTAAAGCATGTTGCAAATAAAAAAATATCTCAATTTTCAGGTGGAATGAAGCAACGAGTTTTACTTGCACAGGCAATGCTAGGCAATCCCAAAATTATAATACTTGATGAACCAACAGCAGGACTTGACCCAAAGGAAAGAATAAATATAAGAAACCTAATAACAGGTATTGCTGATAATAAAATTATACTTTTGGCAACACACCCTGTGAGTGACATTGAATGTATTGCAAATGAAGTGATATTGATTAAAAACGGTAATCTTATTCAGAAAGATACTCCTGTAAATTTAATTGAATCAATAAGCGAAAAAGTGTTTGAAAAGCATTGTGATGTAGAAGAAATTGAGAAATTAACTATGAATTTTCAAGGCAATCTAATCCAAACAAGGCACGGACTAAAGTTTAAAATTGTTAGTGAGCTTTGTCCAGAGGATTTTACTCCGACTACTGATAACATCACGCTTGAAGATGTATATATGTACTATTTTGAGTGCCTAAGGACTCAATAATTTTATATAATTATTGAGCTATATTTTTGGATAAGATTTTTATTTTTTTATATCCAATATCTTTTATAACAAATATTATAATGTACCATATATCACTAAATATTAAAGAACCTAATTAGTAAAACATAAATTTTACACAATTAGGTTCTTTTTTATAAAGTTAAACTTTTCTTTTATATGCAACCCCATTAAAAACTCTGCTGAACTCTCCTACTTTCTACCCAAAACCGGCATAAATTTCTTTACACGATTTGTTATTAATAAGGCACAGGCTATTTTTATAAGGTCTGGTATTATAAACGGTGTTACGCACCAACCTAAAACTGTAGCTAAGCCCACTGCGCCAACATCACGAGTATAAATCACCATAAACCAAGCTGTTCCAAAGGCATAACAGACTAAAAGTCCCATGACCATAGAAATTGCGAGAACAAAAGTGGATTTTCCGAAAAAGTGTAAAATAAGCCACATAACAAGTGCAGAGCCGATAAATCCTATTATGTAACCTCCGGTCGAGCCGAGAATTACTCCCATTCCGCCACCAAATCCAGAAAAAACAGGAACTCCAATTGCACCAAGGGCAATGTAAACCGCTATTGAAATTGTTCCAAGCTTTCCGCCTAGAAGTCCAATTGCAACGAAAACTCCAAATGTTTGTAGGGTAAAGGGTACAGTTGTAGGAATTTGTATCCAAGAACAAATAGCCATTAAAGCGGCGAAAAGTCCGCATAAAGCAAGCTCTAAGGTTTTACTGCTCTTTCGTGAAATAGATTGGTTTTTAGAATTAGTTGACATAGTGAAGAACCCCTTTAATAGTATAGTGTATAATAATAGTTAGCTAATGGTTTAAAATGTTTAATAGTTAGTTACTACTTAATAAACAATAGTTTATATTTAAAGCTTAACGCTAATAGCTAACGTAGTAAATAGACAATCGTCAATACTTGATAGCTAATTGTCAACAGCGAGTTTTTAATACTCGTCTACTCGACAGATAATAGCAAATGTTTTACAACTAAAAATTTATAGTAGTCAATAAAAATAACTAAGTCGACAATCAATAATTAATAATATTAGCCATAGTTAATACTCAACAATTAATATATTATCACAAACCAAACCCATTGTCAACTATTATTTTTATTAAGTTTACAATAGCTTTGTTTTGCTCCTCAAATTGGACTAAATAGAGATAATAGTTAAATCTTTGGGTATAAAAGACGTCAATGCTTGTTTTTTAGATAAGAATGGTAATAACTACTTGACCTAAAACCAATTTTGTAGTAAAATAAAATGGTATTATTATAATTAGGTGGGTTAGGCTTTTGTGATATAAAACTATATGCTATATGTTATTTGTTCAAAAAGCTTTGTTCTAAATTAATAACATAAGACCCTTAAAATGAATAAAAATTATTTAATAATATATTTGTAAGGAATTTAAAGCTGTAAGGTATTGAAATAGTCGGCTTTATGGCTCAAATAAAAACCCGAAAGGACAGAATAAATTGGCTAATTATATACAAAGACCAAAGGGAACTCAAGACGTTGTACCAACAGAAAGCTATAAATGGCAGGGCGTTGAAAAGGTGGTTTCCGAAACTGCAAAACAATTCGGTTATAAAGAAATTAGAGTTCCAACATTTGAGGAAACAGGACTTTTTGTCCGTTCAGTAGGTGATACTACAGACGTTGTTCAAAAAGAAATGTATACAGTTTCTGCAACAGGAGATTCAACCTTTACACTAAGACCGGAGGGAACAGCCGGAACAATTCGTGCCATTCTTGAAAATGGAATATTAAATCAGGGTTTTCCACAAAGAGTTTATTATATTGCTTCCTGCTTTAGACACGAAAAACCTCAAGCAGGGCGACTAAGAGAGTTTCACCAGTTTGGCTGTGAAATGGTTGGAACAGCTTCTCCTAGTGCTGATGCGGATGTAATTGCACTTGCAAAAAGCGTAATTGATAGAGTTGGGCTTGAAAATATTCAGCTTAATATTAACTCGATTGGCTGTCCGGAGTGTAGAGCTGAATACCATAAGGCACTTAAGGAATATTTTGAAGAAAGAAAGTCCGAGCTTTGTGAGACATGCCTTGATAGACTTGATAGAAATCCAATGAGGATTTTGGATTGTAAAAGTGAGGTATGCTCGAAAATTTCAGAAAATGCTCCGGTTATTCTTGACTTTTTGTGTGAGGATTGTAATAATCACTTTGAAAAGCTTCAAGAAAATCTAAAGATGATGAACATTGATTATAGTATTAATGCTAAAATTGTTAGAGGGCTAGATTATTATACAAGAACTGTTTTTGAGTTTATAACAACGGACATTGGCTCACAGGGAACTGTTTGCGGTGGTGGAAGATATGATGGTCTTATTGAAACTCTAGGAGGACCAAAAACCCCTGCCTTAGGCTTTGGAATGGGACTTGAGAGACTTATTTTAACTATGGAAAAGCAGGGCTGTGAGTTTCTTCCGGAGGAAAGTTGTGATGTGTATATTGCGTCAATGGGCGAAAACGCTCAAAAGAAAGCAACTATGCTAGCGTCTCTTCTTAGAAAGGACGGAACAAGGGCTGAATATGATATTGTTGGAAGAGGGCTAAAGCCTCAGATGAAATTTGCCGACAAAATCGGAGCTAAATTTGTTATCGTTCTTGGGGATAACGAAATTGAAACAGGGATAGCAAAACTTAAAAACATGAAATCTGGTGAACAGATTGAAATAAAGCTCGACGATAGCTTTGTGGAAAATTTTAATACCTATCTTATGGCTGAACTAGTTTCAGCACTAGGATTAGAATAGAGAGGGAATTTTATAATGGAAAGATGTGCACAATGTGAAAAAATATCGCTATTAGATAGCTTGCCAAACCCAGCGTCATACCTAATGGCACTTGACTCAATGAACTCAATGATTGAGGCTAAAGAGCTTGTTATGACTTATCAAACTTGCCCAATTCCTGATGTTCTAAAGGGAGGAAAGTTTTTTACTCAAAAAATGTTTCATCAGGTGCAATGTACAAAATGTGGCACAGTTTATGGACTGCTTTGTGATACAGGCATGGGTGATGGACAGCTTAAAATAAATCCTAAGGTTTTTAATCCAGACGATTACGATTTTTCAAAGGAAAGATAACTGAAAGGAAGTCTTGAATTGTTTTTAATAATACCAAAAAAAGTCCATATAAATTCGGAATATACAACTAAGAAATATCTTTCGGAATTTGAAAAGAACACCTCTAAAATGCGTGAAAAAGGGGTGTTTAGGGTGAGTAAGCATATTAAGAGTAATTGGGAAACTCCCTGTTATTATGGCTCACGAAAAGAAAATAAGATAACGGTTTTCTACCACCACCCAAAGAAACGTGACGGTGGGGGAGCTAGATTTAATGGACAAGTGCTAAAAACCCAAAGTGGTTGTGAAATAGAAGGATATATAAGACAAAGTGCGGTAACTTATATACTTGCCCTAGTGTGGACGATAATTTTCGCACTATTTAGCCTGGTTTTTTTGGTTGACGGTTCAAAAAACGCAATACTAACCCTTTCATTGCTAGTGATAGGTATTTTTATATTTTTTTGGAGTGGAAATAAACCTAAGCACATTAAAGCGTACCTAGAGGTATTAGGGGAAAAAGAAACCACAGAAAAGCCTAAGAAATCTAAAGCTAATGAGAAAGCTAAAAATAAAAAGGACGAAGCTGAAAGGCTTAAATCCGACGAAAAAGTTAAAGATGAAAAGGAAATTACAGAAAAACCAAAAGAGTTTTAATTTGACCAAATAGATAAGGGCAACTAAAGTGAAGAAAGAATATATATAGTTAATCTCTACCAAAAATCTACTAATAAACACCACACCACGTAATTCCAATAAATTAATTATTGCAAAATCTGTTACCCAACTTGACTTATTATACTCTAATGATTATCATGCACCCAACAAAACAAATTTTGAAACGAGGAATATATATGAAGCTAGATACAATGAAAGGGCTAAAGCGTACATCATATTGCGCTGAAATTTCCCTAGAAGCAGGAGCAGAGGTTACCGTTGGTGGCTTTGTTCAAAAAATCCGTGACAAGGGAAGCCTTGTTTTTATCGATTTAAGAGATAGAACTGGAATAGTACAGCTTACATTCAACGATAGTACATCAAGAGATGTTTTTAAAAAAGCACAAGGCGTAAAAAGCGAGTATGTACTTATGGCAAAGGGAATTGTAACCCCACGAGAGAGCGTAAATAACGATATTAAAACTGGTGCAGTTGAGATAATGGTAAAGGATTTAAGAGTTCTTTCAAAAGCCCAAACAACACCATTTGAGGTGTCAAATTCAGATAAGGTTAATGAAGAGCTTAAGCTAAAATATAGATATTTGGACTTAAGAAATTCAAGACTTCAAGAAAATATTGCAATGCGACATAAGATTGCAAAGGTAACAAGAGATTATTTCTATGAAAATGACTTTTTGGAAATTGAAACCCCAATGATGATGAAGTCAACTCCAGAAGGCGCGAGAGATTACCTAGTTCCATCAAGAATTCATGAGGGAAAATTCTATGCACTTCCTCAATCACCACAGATTTATAAACAGCTTTTGATGATTTCGGGCTTTGATAGATATATTCAGCTTGCTAGATGCTTTAGAGACGAGGACTTGAGGGCGGATAGACAGCCTGAATTTACACAAATTGACCTTGAAATGTCTTTTGTTGAGCTTGATGATATTCTTGAAATGGCTGAGGGTTATGTAAAAAGACTAATGAAAGAGACTGTGGGAGTTGACATAAAAGCTCCACTTCCAAGACTTACATTTACTGAATCAATGGAAAAATACGGTACTGATAAGCCTGATACTCGTTTTGGAATGGAAATCACTGATATTTCTGAAATTGCAGGAAAAACCGATTTTGTTGTATTTAAAGGTGCAATAGAAAATGGTGGAAGTGTTAGAGCAATAACAGTTAAAAATGGTGCAGCAACCTATACAAGAAAAGAAATTGATAAACTAACTGAACACGCAAGAGGAATTGGTGCAAAGGGATTAGCATATATTAGATGGATTGATGACGCTCCAAACTGTTCATTTGGGAAGTTTTTAAAGGACGGGGAACTTGAGGAGATTTTATCGAAAACATCTGCTGAAAAGGGCGACGTTGTTCTAATTGTTGCTGATAAAACAAAAATAGTTCTTTCAGTTTTGGGGGCACTCCGACTTCTCACGGCAAAAAGACTTGATATTATTCCAGAGGGATATAATTACCTTTGGATTACTGAAATGCCTTTCTTTGAAAAAGACGAAGAAACTGGAAGTTGGCTTGCAATGCACCACCCATTTACAATGCCTATGGACGAGTGCATAGATTATCTTGACACAAATCCTGAAAAGGTTTTCGCAAAAGCCTTTGACCTGGTTCTTAATGGAACAGAACTTTCATCTGGTTCAATTCGTATTACAGATTGCCAGCTACAAGAAAGAATGTTTAAAGCACTAGGAATGGGAGAGGAAGAAATCCAAGAAAAATTTGGATTTTTAGTTGATGCCTATAAGTATGGTGCTCCACCTCATGGAGGTATGGGAATTGGACTTGATAGACTTGCAATGATTTTGTGCGAATGTGATAGCTTAAGAGATGTTACAGCCTTTCCAAAGGTTCAAAACGCAAGCGAGCTAATGTCCTCTTGCCCTGCAAAAGTTGACGAAAAACAGCTTGAAGAGCTTCATATTAAGACAATTGTTAAGTCGGAAAACTAAAAAAATAACGCTTCCAGAATAAACCTTTTGTCTAATTTGGGAGCGATGTTGTTTTAAAGAAACCATATAAAATAAATGGAAAATTAAAGTATTTTTATTATAAATAATACGCTATTATGTAATATTTTCGCAATTTACAAATAAAAATGTACAAGAATACCATAAGGAAATTGTGTAATACATATAATTTTATTACAATAAAAATTAAACTATATACAAATTCGTAAAATTTAAGTATAATGATTGAGGCGAAACAAATATATAAATATTGGTGAAGAAATGAAAAAACTATATGTAATTTTAACTCAGACTGGAACAATTCCAGCAAAGCTAATAAAACTATTTACAAAAGCGCCATATAATCATACGTCCATAACGACCGACGTTGAGCTTATTGAGATTTGGAGTTTTTGTAGAAAGCACAAAATTACCCCACTTCCAGTAGGATTTGTAAATGAAACTGAAATTGGCGTTTTTAATATGTTTAATAGCGTTCCATGTGAAATATATTCCTTTGATGTGACGGAGGAGCAGTACGAAAAATACGAAAAAATGATTGACCATTTTAGGGCTGAATCAAAAATGTATTCATATAACGTGCTAGGTCTTTTTGGAATTGTTTTTGGAATTCCAGTACATAGAAAAAATAGATTCATCTGTTCTCAATTTGTGGCACATATTTTGCAAGAATGTGAAATAGCATCCTTTTATAAGGACCTGTGTCTAGTTATTCCAGATGACTTTAGGCATTTAGATAATGCAACCCTTGTGTATCAAGGTGATATGAAGAACGCAAAGGTAGATAAAGATGTGGCTACGGCTACGGCTAAGGAAGAATCAATTACCGTTTAAATAGTGAAAAAATTAGTCCCAACTAGAAATAGTTGGGACTTTTGTGTTTTTATTATATAATATTAAGGATATACCAGTTTCTACCGATTTTAGCTATATAAACCACATAGTTTACAGTTTCCTGTGCCTTTGTACCCTTATAGCTCACATCAACATTCGCCTCAAAGGCCTCTTTAATGTTGTATGTTTTGTTATAAGCCTCGTTTAGGGTTTCTTCGCTTGTTGAAATATCTTGGACACTCATTAATTTATAGCTGTTTATTTCAATGGATATCGTGTATCCCTCTCCAAAACCATCTGTATAATCGGAATAAAGTTCTTTCATAAAAGCTTCCTCTGAAAGGTTAGCACCCTCCATATCGCTTTCGTTTTCCTTTGCCATAGGCTTAATCATTGTGCCAGTATACTCTTTAAAATCTGCTGAGGCTATACTTAAGAAATAAGTTTTAATTACTTGATCCTTTGAGGGAGTTTTAAAAATCTTTCCTGATTGAAATAAAACTATAAAAGTAATTATTGCAAAAACGCAGAAAACCAAAGCCAAAAAACCAACACCAGATGTTCTTTTAATTGGCTTTGCACTTGAGTTAGTATGTGCATTTGCTGAAACGTTTTTTTCTTTTCTCTCTAAGGCTTTAACAGAAGAAATTTTTGCTTCTGATTCTTTTTGTTCAATCAAAGAGGATTTTTCCTCGTCGGTTAAAAACCTTTCAGGCTTTACTGTCTTGTATTTTTCATAAGACTTAATTTTTAAATTGGGATTTCCATATCCACAGTGATCGCAATAATCTCCGCTGTATTCTTTTCCACAGCTTTTGCAGTATTTAATCATGCTGTTGCAACTATCCTTTCGGTTTTGTTTAAAGGTTGTATGTTGATGTAAAATAGTTTTCTCTAAATTTGTTTGATTATGTAAAAAAGTTTTTATCTAATGCTTTTATACGAACTAAAATATATTATTCTCTAAAGACTGTGTGATAATGTAAAAATGTTTGCTGCGATTTTCGAAGGGCTTTTCTTTCCTAAAACGCTAAGTTCAGCTTTAATCTTGTAAATAGGGTAACGCTGATTAAAAATCTCTTGAAGCTGTTTTTTTGATGAGTTGTATGCAATAGGACGTTTCTTGTCCCCTTTAATTCTATGATAACAGATATCAAATGACGTATCAATAAAAACGGATAACCCCACTTCGTTAACAATAGCGGCATTCTCATCTGAAAGCATAGTACCACCTCCGAGAGCAATTACACCAACCTTTCCACGAAATTGAGAAAGTGTGTCTCTTTCGCATTGCCTAAAATAATCTTCACCGTGCTTTTCAAAAATGTCCGAGATTTTCATGCCCTGCTTTTGCTCAATAATGGAGTCCAAATCGTAAAATTCGCAGTTCATTAAGTTGGCGAGCTTTTTGCCAACAGTACTTTTGCCACAGCCCATAAAACCGCATAGAAATACGGTTAGATGCCTAGTCATCATTATTTAAAATCCCTTTCAACAAGTATTTGCATTTCGTCAATGATAAGCTGAATCTGCTCGTCGGTGTAGGAATCTCCGTCCCAAATCTCATGTGCCGAAACAGCCTGCCAAACTAGCATAGCCATTCCACCAATGTTCTTGATACCGAAAGAGTCTGCTTTTTTCATAAGAAGTGTGGTTTTAGGATTGTAAATTGCGTCAAAAACAAAATCCACATTTTTTATAACCTCATCAGAAACTACGCATGCATTAGTTTTTGGATACATACCAACTGGAGTTGCATTAATAAGTAAATCATATTTCCCAGATATTTCCTCGAATGTAACAATTTCAACCTCTGCTTTTGGTGCTTGAATAAGAATGTCATCTTTAACCTTTTGTGCTTCTGGAATCATATTTTCCAAGACAGCTATAGTGAGTGCCGAGCCATGCCTGCAAGCCTCAATGCCCATCATTCTTCCAACACCGCCACTTCCTAGAAGAAGAGTGTTTCCGTCAAGTTTTCCCCCTGCTGATTTCAAAGAGCGTAAAAAGCCGTCAACATCAGTGTTATAGCCAGTTAGAGCGCCGTCCTTGTTGTCAACACAGTTTACTGCACCGTATCGTTTTGCAGTTTCATCAAGTCTGTTGAGGTATTTAATAATACCTATTTTATGCGGAATTGTAACGTTGTATCCACAAAATGCGTTAATATTAGCGGATTCTTTTTCTAGGTTTTCAGGTGTAACTTCTACTATTTCGTAATCTACCACCTTGTTTTTAAGCTGAAAAAGTCTCTCGTGAATGGGAGGGGACATGGTGTGCTTTAATGACTCTCCCAAAATGCAGTATTTTTTTGCCATTTTAAGTCATCTCCTGTATACGCTCT
>JAAZIT010000117.1 GCA_012800685.1 Clostridiales bacterium | reverse complement strand
TGAAACCGTATATTTAAGTGCAGCAAGGTGTCCTTTCGCTAAATCAACAACGTGAATATAATCCCTTACGCCAGTTCCGTCAGGAGTATTATAATCATTTCCATAAACATTAACCTTTTCTAGCTTTCCAATAGCTACCTGTGCAATGTATGGAAGAAGATTGTTTGGAATTCCATTTGGATTTTCACCAATAAGTCCTGATTTATGAGCGCCGATTGGATTAAAAAACCTAAGGAGTACAACAGACCAGTCTTTTTCAGCAAAAGCCACATCCTTGAAAATCTGTTCAATCATAACCTTTGTAAATCCGTAAGGGCTAGTTGCAGAGGTTGGCATATCCTCAACATATGGAATAGGGTTGTTCATACCATAAACAGTTGCTGATGAAGAGAATACAATATTTTTGCAATTGTATTTTTTCATTGCTGAAATTAATGTAAGTGTACCTGTAATATTGTTGTGGTAGTATTCAATAGGCTTAACAACAGACTCGCCAACAGCCTTGTATCCGGCAAAATGAATAACAGCCTCAATATTGTTTTCTTTAAAAATTTTGCAAACACCTTCAATATCTAGCATATCGGTTTGATAAAACTTAAAATCCTTGCCTGTAATTTCCTTAATTCTATTAAGTGACCCAACATTTGAATTGTAGAAATTATCCATTATTACAATTTCTTTTCCAGCGTTAATTAGCTCAATACATGTGTGAGAACCAATAAAACCAGTACCACCAGTTACTAAAATAGCGCCCATAAATATACTCCTTTAAGTTAAAAAATAATTAAAACTAATGTATGCAAATATATATTTCTAGCATGTTTGTATAACTATATTATAACCGAAATCACATTTATTTTCAACTATCAAAATCACGGTTTATATAAGAATACGAGCCTATTTATAGCAATGTTTCACAAATAAAGTTGGACATATTAAGTAATTATTTCTTAACTTTAAAGATTGATGACAATAGGGGAACTGCACATGCCATTCCGAATGAATATAAAAGCTGGGTGGTGTTAAGTGGAACTGTGGAAAACACTGTTGTTAGCATTGGTACATAGATTGCAGCCAATAGGCAAGCCAGTGAAATAATTACTGATATAACCAAAAAAATATTGTTTTTGTAGTCAATTGAAAAGAGTCCTCTATCTTCACTTTTGCATTCAAATACGTGAATTAGCTGTGAAACAACTAAGGTAAACAGCGCACCAGTTCTTGAAATATGCAAGTCGCCACTTAATTGTAGCATAATAACAAATGAAGCAATAGTAAACATACCGATTAGTATACCTCTTATAACGATATTACCCATTAGACCGTCATTAAAAAAACTGTCTTTGCTTTTTCTTGGTGTTTTTGTCATTATGTTATCGTCTGGTGGCTCAAGTCCTAGTGCAATAGCAGGAAGTCCATCTGTAACAAGGTTTACTAGAAGAATTTGAGTAGGGAGCAAAATTATAGGAAGTCCCATTATAATACTAACGAACATTGTGACAACCTCGCCAATGTTGCATGAGATTAGATATCTAACAAATTTTCTAATATTTGAATATATTGTTCGACCCTGTTCAACTGCTCCGACTAAGGTTGAAAAGTTGTCGTCAAGGAGAATAACGTCAGCGGCTTGTTTTGTTACATCTGTCCCTGTTATTCCCATGGATACACCAATGTCTGCCTCTTTAATTGCTGGTGCGTCATTTACTCCGTCTCCAGTCATCGCAACAATATGGCCCCTTCTTTTAAATGCCTTGACAATTCTAAGCTTGTGGTCTGGAGTAACTCTTGCAAATACCGCAACCTTTTCTATTACATCGTCAAGCTGAGAGTCGGTTATTTTTGTAAGTTCATCACCTGTCATACTGATTAAATTGCCACTTAATATACCTGCCTGTTTTGCGATTGCACAAGCTGTTAGCTTATGGTCGCCAGTTATCATAACTGTTTTTATATGAGCCTTTGCACATTTTCTTATTGCTTTTTTTGCTTCAGGTCTAAGT
>JAAZIT010000116.1 GCA_012800685.1 Clostridiales bacterium | reverse complement strand
TACGGGCGAAAATACGGTTTGAAATTAAAATACTTCTTAAGAAGTATAACTATCCGCCTGACGATCCGAGTGATCCAAATAACTATGATAAATCAGTACAACTTGTAATGGAACAAACTGAACTCGTTTATGATAATGATCAGTTTTATATAAAATTAAATTAATATAAAAAGGCGTAATACAAATGACTAATCATTCCTACTTTCCTACTTGGCGCTGCAATACTGGATTTACAATTGAGTTCAGCGAATATCAATATTCTTGGTCACCGGATACTTCAAGCCAAAGAAAATATGTGCGTGAATCAACTTATCTTGAGGGCGCGAAAAGAATATATCATGGTGACCTTGCTAAGTGGTTTACTGTTGAAGAGTTTAAGGAGTTTTGTATTGAGGAGAACTATGCTGCGGCAATGAAAGAATATAATGAGAAAATGAAGGAGAATATTTGTCCTGAATGCGGTGCTAGACTTGTTAAGCGTCAAACATATAACGGCGTATTCTGGGGATGCTCTAATTATTCAAAAACAAAATGTAGTTATACATTAAATATACCAAGTGTGGATGTGCGATAAGTACAAAAATTGATTAATAAAAGGCGGACATTATAATGAGTAAAATAAAATTAGAAACCTTACTTGTTGGAAATATCGAGGGAGATTTCTTTGTACCATCTTACCAAAGGGGCTATCGCTGGACAAAGAATGAAGTTGTACGATTACTAGATGACATTTATGATGCTGAAGGAAATTACTCACTGCAACCAATTGTCGTTAAAAGAAATAATAGTGTTTTAGAACTAATCGATGGGCAGCAGAGATTAACTACACTTTATTTGCTTTATAAATTTTTCCACAATAAGAGCAATGGATTTTTACCCGCCCCAAAATTTAGCATTTCTTACGAAACACGAGAAGGTTCGAAAGAATATTTAGACTCTCTTGATGAAAAGCGTATGGATAGCAATATTGACTTTTGGCATATGAGAAAGGCGTATGATTATATCGACGCATGGTATGTTGAGAAAAAATCAAATCCAGAAACGCTTACTAATTTAAACACAAAATTTGAAAGAAAAGTACAAGTTATATGGTACGAGGTAGACAATAAAGAAAATCCGATATCATTATTCACACGACTAAACATTGGTAAAATACCACTTACTAATGCCGAATTGGTCAAGGCAATGTTTTTAAGTAGCGCCAATGTGGGAATGACTTATAATCGTCAACTTGAAATTTCAGTACAGTGGGATGAAATGGAGAAACAATTAAATGATTTGTCTTTTTGGTACTTTTTAACTAATAATGATGAAAGAAACTATCCAACAAGAATAGACTTACTGTTAGATTTAATTGTGAATAACGACAAAACAAGCAACGATGAGTATTTTACTTTTTTCGCTTTTCAAAAATTAAAAGAAGAACAAAATTTAGTTGATGTGTGGAACAAAATAAACCATACTTTTTCAATACTTAAAGATTGGTATGAAAATCATGAACTTTATCACAGTATTGGATATCTAATTGCATCTGGTTACCAAACCATCTCACAAATTTACCTTTTATCAGAAGGAAAAAATAAAAAAGACTTTAGTGGAGCATTACAAAAACTCATAAAAGCAAGTATAAAGATTAAAGGTAATTACGGAGACTTAACATATGAAAGCGACCGTGACCAAAGATATATTTTTAGATTGTTGCTTTTGTTTAATGTTGAGTCAGTTAGGAGAATTGACGGTAACGCTCAGCGGTTTCCTTTTGATAAGTTCAAACATCAATCTAGCGGCAGTGGTATTTGGAGTTTAGAACATATCCATGCGCAAAATGCTGAAGGATTACATAGGGAAGACGCAAAAAGAGAATGGCTAAAGTTGCACCAAGCCTCACTTTTAAATATATTTGGTGTTGAAGAAGAGCTTGTTGCTGAAATTGATAAAACGCTTGAAATGTCTACTATTGATACCATTACGTTTAACCAAATCATGGAGAGAGTCAACACTAAATTATCAGCACCAGGAAACGTTGAGTTTATGCATTCTATTTCAAATTTAGCATTATTAAACTCGGGCGATAACGCAGCGCTTAGTAATTCAACTTTCGATGTAAAGCGTGGTCAAATTATCAAAATGGATATGCACGGAAAATATATTCCGTTTTGTACGAAAATGGTTTTCTTAAAATACTATTCTGAGGCTGAACATACACATTCTTATTTTTGGGATAAGAGTGATAGGAAAGCATATATAAATAAAATCAATTTTTACTTAAAAGATTATCTTGATGAGAAGATTGCAATTGATGAGGAGGCGCTCCATGAGTAGTAAGCTTTATAGTTTTGCTGAAATATTTAGTTATAAATATGATAGCGATGGCAAAGAAGTTGTTGTTGATAAAATTATTATTCCAATTATTCAACGAGATTATGCACAAGGAAGAGATAGTACAATCAAGGTTCGAGAACGTTTTTTAGCCGCGTTACATAATGCCGTAACAAAAGAACCGATTACTCTTGATTTTATTTATGGTGATTTAGAAGAAAAAGAATTCGTAAATAAATATAATAAGAAAGAATTATTTCACGTTTTGACACCGCTTGATGGGCAACAAAGATTAACGACATTATTCTTATTACATTGGTATGCCGCAAAAAAAGAAAAAATTGAATATGATGAATATAAATTCTTGAAATCTTTTACATATGAAACAAGATATACAGCACGCGACTTTTGTGATAAGTTAGTTGATTTTGATCCGAAGTTAAGTGGAAAATTATCAGATGAGATCATTGATCAAAATTGGTTTCCTTTAGGGTGGATGAGAGATCCGACAATAGCTGGGATGCTTGTTGTTTTAGATGAAATTCAAAAGATATTTAATAATGTGGATAGCCTTTGGAGTAAGTTGAAAGAAGGAGCGATTAATTTTTACTTTTTGCCAATCAAGAACATGGGACTTACAGACGAGCTTTATATAAAAATGAACTCACGTGGTAAGCCATTAACGGCCTTTGAAAACTTTAAAGCTGAACTTGAGCAGGAGCTTGCAAAACACGATAAAGAAACGGCAAAGAAAGTAATTAAAAAATTCGATAATGAGTGGACAG
>JAAZIT010000115.1 GCA_012800685.1 Clostridiales bacterium | reverse complement strand
CTGTTTTTTAAAGAAAAATTAACAAAAAAACCACCAATGATATTGTAAACTTTTAGTGAAAATTACATGATTATTCAAAAAAACGTGATGTAACCGTTTTCAGAAAACGTTTCAGTTCATTTCGCTAGCAAAATGCCTAAAAAACGCATCCCTTTATATTGCATATTGCCGATTGACTAAATTTTATAGATTTGTTATTATTTAATATGACGAAACATGCAGGGTTACTTAATTAATAACCTCTGCGTTTTATTTTTCGAGATACATACTCTAATGAGTATTTGTCACAATAGTTTTGATTTTAATAAGGAGGTAATTTCGAAAATGAAATTAACTAAACGTATTCTTGCTGGACTTATTGCAATTTGCACCGCTTTTAGTGTTGCAGGCTGCAGCCCGAAAGACAAAGACAAAAAGGGTAAGGCAATTCCACTAAGTAAAACCCAGACAGAGCTTGTTGACGCTCTAGCTGAAAGTGATGTTCTTCCAAGTACAGAATTGGAAAACAAAACACTAACTTGGATTGGACACTATAGTATCCTACCAACTGAAGGTCAAGTAACTAGCCCTGATCTTTACTTATTCCAAAAGAAATACCAAGGCGAAATTAAAGAAGTTATTACAGACTGGGCTGGAAGATATGATACCCTAGCTAAAAATGTTTTGGGCGGCGACGCTCCTGACTTCTTCCAAGCTGATGACATGGACTCATTCCCTAAGGGCGCTATCCGTGGTATGTTCCAGCCAATTGACCCTTACATAGACTTTGAATCACCTCTTTGGTCTGGCATAAAGGAAACCGCTGATTCATTTATGTTTGCTGGAAGTCACTATGTTGCTACAATTAGAGTTGAGCCTTCAATTGCTTGTGTATACAATACTGCAACGATCAAAGAAATGGGATTAGATGATCCTGCTGCTCTTTATGCTAGCGGTGAATGGACCCTTGATAAATTTATGGGAATGTGCAGAGAATTTGTTGACACTGATCATGAAAAGTATGCTCTAGATGGTTTCTGGTACTATGACGCAATTCAACAAACAACAGGTGTTCCAATGGTTTCACTTCAAGATGGTAAACTTGTAAATAACATGGGTACCGCTGAAATCGCTTCAATTGAAAACAAAATGTATGAGCTTCAAAAAGATAAGGTTGTTTTCCCACGTGCTACAAACAACTGGGATACTAGAGGTTCAGGTGCTACTGGCGAAGGTCTAGGTGACGGGAAAACTTTATTTATTCCTGTAGGTCTTTGGGCTATTCAAGCACCAGTAGCTGATACTAAGACGTTCGGTGACATGGCTGCAGGCGAAATTATGTTTGTTCCAATGCCTGATAATACAGACAACGAGCCTTATTATGTAAGTGCTAGAATTAATGGTTATGTTCTTTGTAATAACGCTCCAAACCCAGAGGCTTATGCTGCTTTCATGAACTGCAAGAGAGCTTGTCAGCTTGATGATGGCGTTACAAAAATCGGCGACCAACAGCTTCTTGATAACTACGGTTGGAATCAAGAAATGGTTGATATGAAAACTGAGATTTACTCTCTAGTTGAAAAAAATCCAGTATTTGAGTTTCATCAAGGTGTTAATAGCGAGGTTGCTACTTACTTTGAAAACTCAATTTGTTCAGGAACAATGATGGATAACGATGAAGGTGCTACTAAGACTTGGACAGAAATCATTGGTGAGTTCAAGACTACTATCGACTTCCTTATAAACGAAGCTAACAATGATATTTCAACAACCCCTGTTAAATAATTTTTGTATAAACAGAAACGACTAGGTAATAAAACCTAGTCGTTTCTTTTTTATTAAAATATCAAATCCTGCTCCTCTAAGCTCATCATTAGCTGTGGGCTAACTATAAAGCATGCCTCACCAGCTGTGGAAAAGTAGGTATTTAAAATATATCTTGTGACAGCTTCATTATTTACATCTGGTGGCGGAAGAATTTCGCTAAGCTTAAGCTCTTTAAACTTTGTGACATCATCCACTAAAATTCCAATTTCACTATCCTTTTCATGTCTTTCAACCTTTGCTATAATTAAGCATTGGCGGGGACTTTTTTCTTCCTCAGGACATTTAAATCTTTTTCTAGCGTCTATTACAGCCACATTTCTCCCCTTAACATTTGACACTCCCAAAACATAATCTGGAAATTCTGGCACTGGTCTTATATTATCCATACTAGCTATCTCTACAACTTCCTCAATAGGTATTGCAAATCGCTTATTTAAAACTAAAAATTGCAGAAAGCTTCTTGTTTCTTCAACATCCTCTTGCTCATCTTCAAAATATTTATAATCCATATTCCTATTCCTTTAATTTTGTAAAAATTGCATCGGATATATCCTCAAGGCTTGTTTGATGACAAACCGCTCCCATATCATATGCCATTTTTGGCATTCCATACACTACACAGCTTTCTTCATTTTGCCCTATTGTATATCCACCCATTTTTCTAATTTGCAAAAGTCCTTTTGCACCATCTGCTCCCATTCCAGTTAGAATAACGCCGATAACCTTTTCCCCAACGGAAACCGCAGCAGATTCAAACATAACATCTACCGACGGACAATGTGCCGACAATCTCACTGAACTTTTAAAACAGCTTAAAAAATATCCCTTTGAGTCTTTAAAAACTCTTATATGTTTTCCACCAGGAGCAATTGAAATCATTCCTTTTTTTAGGTACATCCCAGCCTCAGCCTCTATCACCCTAAGCTTTGGGAAATATCGGCTAAGTCTTTCAGCGTACAATTTCGTAAAGCCCTCTGGCATATGTATCACAACCACACATGGTGGGGTATTTTGGTTGAACTGAGAAAAGATAACAGGAAGTGCTTCAGTTGCCCCCGTTGAACCGCCTATTACAATAATTGAATCGTCTTTTTTATCTATATTATTTATTTCATTTGGTTGATTTATTTTTCTCTCTTTAACTGGAAACATATATTTCCCAGCCTTAATTACCTTTGCATTTGTGGCTTGTTTAACAATCTTTATAAGTTGAATACCAAATTTCTTCATGTCATCAACCGAGCTAAACACTGGTTTTTTAACAAAATCAATTGCTCCAGCCTCTAGTGCGTCAAAGGTTCTATCAGGCATTGACGAGCATACCACAACTGGTATTGGATATTGCGGAATAAGCCTTTTTAAAAAATCAATTCCATTCATTTTGGGCATTTCAATATCAAGTGTGATTACATCTGGTGCAAGCTTAACTATTAAATCTCTCGCTTCATATGCGTCCCCTGCTGTAGCTATTACTTTAATTTCTTGATCAAGCTCAAGCAGTCTTTGAAGTGTTTGTCTAACCAGCAGTGAATCATCCACAACTAAAACTCTTATAGTTCTTTCCAATATATTTCCCCATCCTCTCTACATACTTAATTCTTCCCCCGAAAGCTTTGCTTAAACATCCCTCTCATGTTTAAGCGTGGCCTTTTTTGCACTTATATTCATATTTACTCTATTATAATTTTGGGTATTACGGTTTCTTTTCTATAAACAGCAGGCTGTTGTCTTTCATACTTCGTATTATTTGACAGGGTTTCAGCGTGTCCAATATACAAAAACCCATTATCCTCTGTTGCATCATAAAATCTATCACTTAGTGCATCTTTTGTCGGTGTGTCGAAATATATCATAACATTTCGACAAAGTATCAAATCAAATTGTTTCTTAAATTTTATTGGGTCCATAAGGTTATGAAATCTAAAGACAACCTCGTTTCTAATTCTATCACAAACCTGATATTTTTTATCCGTAAGCTTCACGAAATACTTATCTATCCATTTTCCAGACAGCGCCTCTAGGGCTTCAACATTATATACAGCATCCTTAGCTATTTGCAGGGCATTAATTGAAATATCAGTTGCAAGAACCTTACAATCCCAACCATATTTTCTAAAGCCAAAATACTCATCAATACACATTGCTATATTATAAGGTTCATTTCCATATGAACAGCCAGCACTCCAAATCCTTAAGTCGTTATCTGTAATATTATTATCAGCATAGGGTAAAAAAGTTTCAGTTAGGTGTTTAAAATGCTCAACCTCACGCATGAAATATGTATAATTGGTAGTCAAAAGGTTTATTATATTTGTTATTTCATATCTACTTTCGTCAGCAAAAACATATGCGAAAAAGCTTGAAAAGCTTCTAAATCCTCGTGAAATTATATAATTAGAAAGTCTATTTTCAATTAGCGAATACTTATTTTCCAAATTAATTCCATACCTTGATTTAACAAACCCGACTAGCTTAACATAGTCATCTTGGAGTAAAACCATTAGTTCACCTCTCTCACTTCGTATATTTGTCTCAAAAGCTTTAAAGTCCCAATATCTGCATATAATCTAGCAAAAATTCAACCGAATTATCAACATTAACTATATGGGAAACATACTGATTTTTTTTAGGAGCTTCCTTAATCTGGTCTGGAGCAACTAACTGGACTTGACAAACACTATCCACCATAATTCCCACAGTAATTTCCATAACAACTATAACCACGATACAGCCACGTTCTCCATAGCCTTTATTCTCTAGGTTAAATCTATCCTTTAAATCAATCACCGGCACAACTTTCCCTCTAAGGTTTATTACACCCCTTATATATTTTGGCATTAGTGGGATTTTTGTTATTTCAGGAAGCTCAATAATATCGTTCACCATCAAAATATCCACAGCATACACCGCATCATTAACTTGATAGCTTATTATTTTTCCGCCGTTTTCTATTAGCTCATCATATGAACTAGCCACAGATTACTCCCCCTCTATTACAAAAATTTCTCTATTATAGTCTTAACATCTAATATAATTGCAATTGAACCATCGCCTAATATAGAACAACCTGACATTCCAAAATCATTTACACCTGAATTATTTAAAAGTGGCGAAAATGGCTTAACAACAACCGATTGTCCCTCAGTAATCTCATCAGCCACTATACAAACTCGTTTTTGTTCATATTGGCAAATCAGAAACATACTCTCGCTTATATCCTCAATTTTGGGTTTAATATTATAAATATCCGAAAGTCTAAGT
>JAAZIT010000114.1 GCA_012800685.1 Clostridiales bacterium | reverse complement strand
TCAATAAATTCTTCGCTTATTTGGTGCTTATCAATTAATTCATCAGTAAGCTTTGGATAGTAAGAATCACCATTTAAATACAAATCAATAATACAATCGTATTTTTTAAGTAGTAACATAATTTCATCGGCAATATTTTTTGGAATTGTATTTTGAAAAACAGTATTTTTATCTTTATCAAATATTCTTGCACCATTTGAGGTTATAAAGTAATTTATGCCTTTAATGTCCTTGACTTGTTTAGGTATTTCATTAAAAACTCTACCAGTACATATTACAATCTCCACATTATTAGACATTGCTTCGTTAATCGCTTTAATATTTTCTTCAGAAACTGTGTGATCATGCTGAAGAAGTGTGCCATCTAAGTCAATCGCAATAAGTTTTATTTTCATAATAATTCTCCTTTCATCACCCTTATATATATTTTACACTTTTTTTAGCATTTTTTCAACTCAAATACTAAATATATAACAAATTGTTTAGATATGAATATTATAAATTTGCATATGGTTATAATTACTGCTTGTTTTTAATATGATTAAATATAAATGAAAGGAAGTGCAGAGATGCTTAAAAAGTTTATTCTAATATTATCTATAATTATTTTGTTAACTGGTTGTAGCAATACTTCAGGACACGACAGCTCGGAGGAGATTTTTTTGTCATTACAAAATCAATCACCAATACCTGTGGCACGAGAGGTTGAAAAACCAAAAACAGATAGCGAAAACAAACCAACAGTTGATGAAAGAGGGAATTATATTCCAATTAATTATGATGAACAAAAAGCGGTATGGTTTTCGTACATTGATATAGCGGACATGCTCACAAATAAAAGTGAGGCTCAATTTAGAAAGAACATTTCTGATTCCTTTGACAGGGTTAGAGGGCTTGGTATTAACACTGTTTACGCTCATGTTAGACCATTTGGAGATGCATTATACCAATCAAATCACTTTCCCCAATCACGCTATTATAACGGTGTGTCAGGCAAGGGCTCTAGCTATGATGCGCTTAAGATTATGACGGAGCAAGCACATCAAAAAGGTTTATCAATACACGCTTGGATAAATCCATTAAGGTGCGAAAAACCTGAAAATATAGAAAAGATAAGTGATGATTTTCTTATAAAAAAGTGGTTTACCAATACTGATTATTACGGAAAGTATATAGTAAAAGTTGAAAATAGTGAACAGCTATGGCTAAATCCGGCTTATCAAGAGGTTGTTGATTTAATTTGTAATGGTGTTGAAGAATTATGTCTTAATTATAATATTGATGGAATACATATAGATGACTATTTTTATCCAACAACAGATGAGGGCTTTGACAAGCAGGCATTTGATAATTCAAAATCAGCTTCTATATCAGATTTTAGAATTAGCAGTACTAATAAGCTTGTTAAGCAGATGTATTCAACCATAAAGCAAGTAAATAGCAGAATAATGTTTGGAATATCGCCTCAAGGTAGCTTTAACAACAATTACAATCAGTTATTTGCAGATGTTAAAACATGGATTACTGAAGTGGGATATTGTGATTATATAGTTCCTCAGGTATATTATGGATATAATAACGAGGTTGAGCCATACTTAGAGGTTATAAAAAGCTGGAGTGAATTAACAAATGATAATGTTAAGCTTATAATTGGACTCGCACATTATAAAATTTATAATGAAGAGGAATACAAAAACAATACAGGAATAATATCTAAGCAAATTTTAGATGCAAAAAAACTTGAAGATTATGGCGGAGTGGCACTTTATAATTATAAAAATATTTTTCAAGAATCCGAAAGGAGTTTAAGTGAAAGAAAAGCAGTTGCTGAACAGCTTAAAAAATAGAAATAAAACCCTATTATTGGCATAAATACTATAAGATTTTATAAAATTGAGAGCAATATAGCTTGAGAATAATTGCTTAGTAACAGTAGTTAATAAAAAAATTTCTGAAACTAAAACCTTTGTCTAACAGATAGAGGTTTTAGTTATGTCAAAAACTACAAAAAAATATGACATAACTAAAAGTAATTAGTGATATGCAAAATATATATCTAAACCAACTTTTTAATACTTGAATTACACCGTGTTTTAGGGTATAATTTATCTAAGGGGGTTTTAATATGTTTAAAATCATTACAAAAAGACAACTTAATGATCAAGTTGTACTTATGGAGGTAGAAGCTCCTTTTATTGCCAAAAAAGCACAAGCTGGACAGTTTATTATTTTTCGTGTAGATGAGAAAGGTGAGCGTATTCCACTTACTATAGCTGATTATGATAGAGAAAAGGGAACAGTTACTATTATTTTTCAGACAATCGGGGCATCAACCCAAAGACTATCACTACTAAACGAGGGTGATTATATACTTGATTTTGTAGGGCCTTTAGGTGTTGCAACTCATTTTGATAAAGATATAAAAAAAGTCGCTGTTATCGGTGGAGGTGTTGGGTGTGCAATAGCTTATCCACAGGCTAAAATGCTCTACAATAAAAGCATAGAGGTTGATTTAATTGCAGGTTTTAGAAACAAGGAAATTGTTATTCTTGAAAAAGAAATGAAAAATGTTTCTACAAATCTTTTTATAACAACTGACGATGGCTCATATGGAGCAAAAGGATTTGTTACAGAGGTTCTAAAAAAACAAATAGATAGTGGAGTTAAATATGACACAGTAGTTGCTATTGGTCCAATTCCAATGATGAAATTTGTATGTGATGTCACTAAGCCACACAATATTAAGACACTAGTTTCTCTTAATCCAATAATGATTGATGGTACTGGTATGTGTGGTGGCTGTCGTGTTACTGTTAATGGTGAAACTAAATATGCATGTGTGGATGGCCCTGATTTTGACGGTCATCAGGTTGATTTTGATGAGCTTATGATCAGAAATGCCTCTTATCATTCTAATGAAAAAGCACACATTTGCAGATTAACTGGAGGTGTGAATAATGGCTAATATGTGCCCTAATAAAACACCAGTCGCTGAACAAGATCCAAAGATAAGAGCTAGAAATTTTAAAGAGGTTACCTTAGGATACACTGCTGAAGAGGCTATTAACGAAGCACAGAGATGTCTAAACTGTAAGACAAAACCATGTATAGAGGGTTGTCCTGTAAAAGTAAGAATTCCGGAATTTATAGCTAAGGTTGCTGAAGGGGAATTTGAAGAGGCATATGATATTATTACCACAACAAATGGACTTCCAGCGGTGTGTGGCAGAGTGTGTCCACAAGAAAGCCAATGTGAGGAACGATGTGTTAGGGGAATTAAAAATGAGCCTGTTGCTATTGGGCGACTTGAAAGATTTTGCGCCGACTATATGTTAAATAAAGGTAACAGAGAAATAAATCCTACTAAAAGCAATGGTCACAAGGTTGCAGTAGTTGGCTCTGGACCTGCTGGTTTAAGCTGTGCAGGAGACTTAGCTAAGCTTGGCTACGAAGTAACTATTTTTGAGGCTTTTCACACTGCCGGTGGAGTTTTAATGTATGGTATACCTGAATTTAGACTTCCAAAGGCTATTGTTCAGCATGAAATCGAAAACTTAAAAAAGTTAGGCGTTAAAATAATGACAAACATGGTTATCGGCAAGGTTTTATCGGTCGATGAACTACTTGACGATGGTTTTGAAGCTATATTTGTGGGCTCTGGTGCTGGTCTTCCACGTTTTATGGGAATTAAAGGTGAGGGACTTATTGGAGTTTATTCTGCCAACGAGTACCTTACAAGAATAAATCTAATGAAGGCTTATTTAGACGATTATGATACACCTATCAATAAATCTAAGGTTGTTGCAGTTGTAGGTGGTGGAAACGTCGCTATGGATGCCGCACGAAGTGCTATGAGGCTTGGTGCTGAAAAGGTATACGTTGTTTACAGACGTTCACTAGATGAAATGCCTGCGCGTAAGGAAGAGGTTCATCATGCCATGGAGGAAGGAATTGAATTTTTAGTTCTTACCAACCCTCTAAAGGTTATTGGTGACCAAAACAGCAAGGTAATTGGTCTTGAATGTACTAAAATGGAGCTTGGCGAGCCAGACAACACAGGAAGACGTTCACCAAAGGCTATTAGTGGTTCAAACCATGTTTTAGATGTTGATTCTGTAATTATGTCCATTGGAACTAGTCCAAACCCACTTATAAAATCAACCACAACAGGTTTAGAGACAAACAGACGTGGTTGCTTAATAGTCAATCAGGAAATGAAAACCACAAAAAGTGGTGTGTATGCTGGTGGTGACGCTGTAACTGGTGCGGCAACAGTAATTCTTGCAATGGGCGCAGGAAAAACTGCCGCAAATTCAATTGACGAATATATTAGGAATAAATAATTTTTAAATCAAGCATACTTTAATTTAGTATGCTTGATTTTTTGGGCAAATAATTGTATTAACTTTGCATAAAGTTAGGTAATCGTTTTTATTAGTAATGCTGTTTTTAGGGACATTTACTTGCAATTTATGCAAAAAAGTGATATCATTCAATATGTAATTGCAATATTTTTGTTTGACTATTTTTAATAGCGAACAATTACTAATATATATAATTTCGGTATTTCCGAATATTTTTGGAGGTTAAATATGCGTAAAAGTGGTGTCTTAAATCATATAACGTCACTTCCTAATGATTATGGAATTGGTAAAATGGGAAACGAAGCAAAGGAATTTGTTGATTTTCTCGTTAAAGCAGGGCAGTCTATATGGCAAATTCTACCCTTATCTCAAACAAGCTATGGAGATTCGCCTTATCAAAGCTTTTCAATTTATGCTGGCAACCCATATCTTATTGATTTTGAACAGCTTGAAGTTGAAGGTCTTTTAAAACCAGAGGAGTACAAAGCTTTAGACTGGGGAAATGATGAAACATCTATCGATTTTGGAATTTTATACGTTAATATATTTAAG
>JAAZIT010000113.1 GCA_012800685.1 Clostridiales bacterium | reverse complement strand
GTTGATAGATTCAAGAAGAGATTTAAAATCGACTAATAAAAAATTAAAACGGGGCAAGTTATACTTCCCCGTTTATTTTTTTATAGATTATGCGATTTTTGTCTAATCTTAGGAATAATTATTTGATACTGAGGAGGAGGAGAATTAATGGACTATGGCTATATTACTATAAAGGGTTCGGCAGAAGCTTCTTTTATTGAGCGAAAATCAGAATTTATTGGATATATCAAGCACGTTGAAACTCCAGAGGAAGCTATCGAATTTATAAATGAAATAAAAGCAAAGCACCGAAAAGCAACCCACAATGTCTATGCCTACGTTCTTCGTGACAACAACATTTCACGATATTCAGATGACGGTGAGCCACAAGGGACAGCAGGGGTTCCAGTACTTGATGTAATTTTAAAACAAAACCTTACAAA
This sequence comes from Clostridiales bacterium, assembly GCA_012800685.1. Taxonomy (GTDB): domain Bacteria; phylum Bacillota; class Clostridia; order Oscillospirales; family Ruminococcaceae; genus JAAZZIT01. The sequence goes on along the minus strand of JAAZIT010000113.1, from coordinate 2,508 downwards.
TGTCTGTGTAGTAGTTACTAGGTACTTTGGAGGTGTTTTATTAGGTGGAGGTGGATTAGTTCGTGCTTATTCACACAGCTGTAAAATAGCAATTGACGCCAGCCAAAAAATGAATATGTGCCAATGCTCTGAAATAACAGCAATTTGCGATTATTCAATGTATGGGAAAATCTCAAACATACTTCCTAATTATGAAGTTAAAATTACCGACACCGTTTTTGAGGATAATGTTACTATTAAAATACTTGTAAAAACTCAAAATTTAACCTTACTTTCCGACAAGCTAATTGATATTTCTAATGGGCAGATAATTTTGGAGAAGTCCGATATTTTTTATGCTGATTTCGCCTAATATTTGTGCAAGTATACAAAAGTGTTTTAAAAAAGAGGTATAAGGGATGTGCATTAAGTATAATTAAGTAGAAGGATATTTGTCTAAATTTAGAAAGGTGTATGTATGAAGCCAAGAATAGTGCTAGAAAACCTTGAAGAAAGGTGTTTATCACCCTATGCCGCTTTGTCGAAAAACAGCAAGGGACGTAATGTGGAAATGCAAGAGGATGATGTTCGTACTGCATTTCAGAGAGACAGGGATAGAATAATCCACTCAAACTCATTTAGAAGATTAAAACACAAAACTCAAGTTTTTTTAATTCCATCTGGGGACCATTACAGAACTAGACTAACTCACACTCTCGAGGTATCACAAATAGCTAGAACCATTTCAAAAGCTTTACTTCTCAACGAGGATTTAACTGAGGCTATTGCTTTAGGGCATGATTTAGGGCATACTCCCTTTGGACACGCTGGTGAGCGTGTATTAAATGAAATTTGTCCAGACGGATTTAAGCATTATAAACAAAGCATTCGAGTTGTTGATTACATAGAGAATGACGGCGAGGGACTTAATTTAACCCACGAGGTACGTGACGGTATTTTAAAGCATACTAATAATATTGCTGAAACTAGAGAGGGATATATAGTTAGACTTTCAGATGTTATTGCATACATAAATCATGATATAGACGATTCAATTCGTGCGGGAGTTATTACAGAAGATGAGCTTCCACACGAGATAACCAGTGTCTTAGGACATTCTAAATCACAAAGAATTACCACCTTAGTTAATTCAATAATTAACAGTGGTGCAGAAAACATCAGAATTTCCGATGATATACTTGTCGCCCACAACGCTCTTCACAAATTTATGTTTGATTATGTTTACACTAATCCTATTTGTAAATCTGAAGAAAACAAGGCGTAAAATATGATTGCAAAGCTATATGAGCATTTTTGTAAAAACAAGGATTTGCTTCCAGAGCATTACTTAAATCTTGCTGAGAGCTTTGGTATTAATCGTGCAGTATGCGACTATGTTGCTGGCATGACGGACAGCTATGCTATTAAAGTTTTTACAGATTTATTTATTCCAAAGGGTTGGCAGCATATATAATATTTAAGCATATAATCTTGAGCAAGGAATTTGGAGGTGGCAATTTGGCTTTTCCAAGCGATTTTATAGAACGGATACGTTCAGCGAATAGAATAGAAGACGTAATGTCAAGCTATGTAACAGTAAAGAGGGCGGGTCGAAATGCAAAATGTCTCTGCCCTTTTCATAGTGAAAAGACTCCGTCTTGCACAATATATCCTGATACAGAGAGCTTTTACTGCTTTGGCTGTGGGGTTGGCGGTGATGTAATCACCTTTGTAATGCAAATAGAAAATCTTAGCTATTTTGAAACAATTAAGCTTTTGGCACAAAAAAGTGGCATTGCTATGCCAGAGGAATCAAAATACGGTGATGATTTTTATAAGAAAAAACAGCGAATTTATGAAATGAATAAAGCAGCAGCTAAATTCTTTTATTCCAATTTAAAAACTGACAGCGGAAAAAAAGGGCTGGAATACCTGCTTAATCGTGGTCTTAAGCCTGAAACAATTAAGAAATTTGGTTTAGGTGTTGCTATAGACAGCTGGAACGCTTTAAAATACCATTTGTTATCTGAGGGCTTCACGGAAGAAGAGCTTATAACAGGTAGTTTAATATCGGTTTCAGGAAAATCAAATCATTCCTTTGATTTTTTTAAGAATAGAGTAATGTTCCCTTTTTTTGATTTAAGTGGAAATGTTATTGCTTTTGGCGGACGAGCCTTAAGCCCCGACGACCCTCGAAAATATCTTAACTCAAAGGAAACCTTAGTTTTCCAAAAAACGAAAACGTTATTTTGTCTTAACTATGCAAAAGCTGAGGCTTCAAAAAGGAAACAAATCCTACTTTGTGAGGGAAACCTTGATGTTATTTCTTTACATCAGTTTGGGTTTGAAAATGCTGTTGCGACATGTGGTACAGCGATTACTCCAGAACACGCAAGGCTTATGTCTCAATATTGTGATGAGGTAGTCATTTGTTTCGATGCCGATGAGGCAGGGCAAAAAGCATCACAAAAAGCAATAAATATACTTTCTGACGTAGGAATTAACACCAAAATTATTAAGATGAAGGAC
>JAAZIT010000112.1 GCA_012800685.1 Clostridiales bacterium | reverse complement strand
ATTAGTTGTTAACTAACTCCTTTTACCATATTTTGTTGAATTGATAGACTTTTATTTTATAAGAATGTTATACTACAAACGCAAACGGGGTCGACATAGTTTCGACAGGGATGTTAGCCTGGCTCTAACTGCAGTCGAGCGGTGACGTAATCACTAAAAATAAATAACTGACAACAGTTATATGAGAGCTCCTAGAGCTCAATCACTCTGCTTAGCTTAATTGCTTCTCAATAATGAGTTCCGACGCTAGTCGCCGGGCAGAGCACTTCTTAGGGTTTTAGCCTTTCACGCCTAAATAAAGTGTTATACCAAAAGGATAGAATAAGCCAGTTGACTTGCTAATCTTATTTGAAATTCAATTAGTCTCGCGGAGATAGCTACGATATGCCAAGCTTCGTTAAAAAACATAATATCGTCTAAACTGTAGACGTTATTGTAGGGCCTTCCTTGGACACGGGTGCAACTCCCGCCGGCTCCACCAAAAAGCAAAAAATAGACCGATTTAATCGGTCTTTTTTCGTATTTATTCAACTAAGTCTAAAGGCTTATTAATCAAAGGAACATTACTAATCCCTTTATCTTTCAGTTCATTTTCAGTACGATAACCATACGTTGTTAGAATACAATCTAAATGAGAATTTATTGAGGTTTGATAATCGACGTCGCTATCTCCGATATAGACGATTTTATTCTTATCAAAAATATCTAATCTTTGTTGAATTTCCATAATTGAATCTGGGGCTGGTTTCTTGGCTCTAACGCCATCATCGCCGCACACGGTGTCGAAGAGATTTGGAAAGAAATGTTCAATTAAAACTCTAGCAACATCCTCTAGTTTGTTTGTGGAAACCGCAAGCTTGTAATCAAGAAATTTTAACTTAGTTAAAGCCTCTTTCATTCCGATATAAGGATAAGTTAAAACAGAACTATGCGCTGAATAATATGTTTCGAAATCTTTTAAAACATTTTTATATTCGGTTTCACTAGTCAATTTAGGAACAGACCGCCTAATCAGCATGGCTACTCCGTTTCCAATTGATTTTCGAGTGTGTTCAATAGTCTGTTTTGGCATGCGGTGTAATTCCAAGGCGTAATTTGTGGCTTTGTGGAGATCTGGGAGCGAATCAATTAAGGTGCCATCTAGATCAAAAATTATCAATTCTTTTTCTTTTAACACTTCTTGAATTTCTTTTCTCATAATGACAAATCCTTTCATTGATTTTCAATTTATTAACATTGTTTATTTTACACGAAAAATACGTAATTAAAACATTGGATGACTATAATTATCTAAAAATATAATTTTTATATCTATTGAAAATCTCCCACTTCCGTGACTAAAATAATAATATGGAGATAATAATATGCCAGAAATAAAATGTCCTAATTGCAATACTGTTTTCACTGTAGATGAAACTGATTATGCGGAAATAATCCAACAAGTTCGTAATAAAGAATTTGAGAAAGCAGTTTTAGATGAAAGAGCTCGTCTAGAAAAAGAAAAACAAAAAGATTTCGAAGTTTTTGAACAAAAAGCAAAAGTAGAGCAAGAACGT
>JAAZIT010000111.1 GCA_012800685.1 Clostridiales bacterium | reverse complement strand
CTATGTAAAGACCAGGACATATTTTTGTTGAGATTGGGATATCAATGCCAAATTTAATCATATAGTGGCGATGAAATATTTTAGCCAGAATATACAAAGGGAAAAATAATTTGTTTTTATGTTTTAAATAATTTGACAATCGCAACCAAAAAGTAAAACGGCCACCAAAACCCCAGAATAGTTCCAAAAGAAGAACGAATAAATTGAAGCGACCATGATAACGATAAATATCACTTATTAAATGATTATTAAATTCCCTAAAAGTCATAAAAAGTTACCATCAAATTAATTTGAATTAAATAATATTTAAAGAATTTAAATTATTAAAACTATTGTAATTTCGTAAATTTAAATGCAGCTATTATAGAATAAAAATTTAATTTCCTTCAATTTTAAAATTTTCATTATTATTTAGTTTCTGTTCAAAATTGGTCAATTTCCACAATACCGACTTTACATAAGATACTTTTGCTGTCTACGATCGATTTAAAACACCTTTTAAAACCAGTTTCGTAGCTAAAATCCGACGAAAAACAACCTAATGAAAAGATATGAGTACGTGGCATACACATCTTATTGCAATTGTCCATATTTTAACTTCCTGTCAGAACTCTGCTGCAACTAACTTGTTGCAAGCAAAACCAGATTGTGGCAAAACACTAACCTTCCAATCGACGATGCAAAACTCTTAAAACCGCGATATAAACACCTTTCTAAGCCAAATGCATATTTTAACACTGAAATAGTCCCTTTACATCCAGCACGAAACTTCTGTGCTCTCTGAAACGATTCATTATCTATTTAAATATCTGCTCTGCTTTATGCAAATCCTCAACAGTATCAACTTCGAACCAAAGTTCTTTTCCAATATCAAAAATATAGATAGGTTTATCTGAAAGATGTTTCCCAATAACAAGATCATAATAAATATTGATATTTCCGGCTTGGACATCAGAATCAAGCCAGGTAGACAATTCCTGCCCATATTCGGCACTAATAGAGAGAATACCTGTGCTTTTATATTGATTTGGCTTAGGTCCTGGGATTGGATTACGTTCAATTTCCTGTTTTACAATACACCTCGATTTTGGATCTACAGAAAGAATGCAACCATCAAATTCTCCGGAATAAGAACGCCCTGCCCAAAAAGAATTTTCTGTTCCCAACTGAGAAAGTGATGTAATTAACTCTTGATTACATACTGTGTCACCTTCAATTAAATAACACCCTTTTGACAATTTTTCGCGAGCAAGCCATAAAGAATACATACTATTAGTATTTGCGTAATTGAAATTTTCAATATATTCAATTTTAATTCCATTCACTTCTTTTCCACAGAATTTCCGTAAAACATTCGATAGATAACCACAAACAATCGTTATGTTCTCAACCTGAACTAAAGAGAGCTGTTCTATCATGCGAATAAGAAATGGCTTCCCTAAGAATTCAACCAGGCATTTCGGTTTATCATCGGTTAATGGTTTGAGACGGTTTCCAAGTCCAGCAGCAAGAATAATTGCAGATGATTGCCTATTTAGCATTTTGTAAAGCTCCTCTATTTATGTATCTGGAAAGTATCATCGATCGTTCTGACAAAGACATCGTGTAAAATGTAAGTGTAAAAACAATTATTGTATAAACAGGCAGCATATATAGCAAAGGGATTCTTGAGGTAACATAAAGAACTGCTATTAATATTACACCAGCAGTTATAGCTGAAGAAACACGCCAACCAAGTAAAATATTACCTTCACTTTTATACATCGCTATAAACCAAGGTATCCAATAAATAATATGGGATAATATTGAAGCATAAGCAACACCCATGGCACCAAATTTAGGAATAAAGAGAACATTAAAAAAAATGACAGCAGCCAGTCCAACTAATCCAGAACACACTCGAAACCAAACACGGTTTCTTATTGTAAAGTACAAATTATACGCAGCACCAAAACGCATCATGATGGTAATCCCAAGTATTTGT